>JBEVFG010000020.1:0-4943 GCA_040512415.1 Pseudolabrys sp.
GTCGGGCCGAGTGCATTCACGGTGATCCCGGTCTCGCCCCATTCGCAGCCGAGTGCCTTGGTGATGCCGTCGACCGCGGATTTCGATGCGCAATAGGCGCTGTAACCGGCGGGATGTCCGAGCAGTCCGCGCGCGGACGAAGTCAGGATCACCTTGCCGCCCTGACCCTGCTTGAGCATCTGCTTTCCGGCGGCGCGTGCCATCAGCCATGACTGGTTGACGTTGGCATCCATCACGTCGAGAAAATCCTCGACTTTCTGGTCGACGATCTTGGAAACCTTGTTGAGGCCGGAGGCGACGACGAGAATGTCGACCCGGCCGAACTTGTCGACTGCTGCCTTCACGATCTTCTCGCAGTTTTCCTCCGAGCTTGGCCGCAGCGCGATGATCTCAGCCTTGCCGCCGAGCCTCTCGCATTCGGCCGCCACTTTCTTCAATTCATCCGCCTTGCTTGCCGCCAGCACGACATTGGCGCCAGCACCCGCAAACGTTTTCGCCGCCAGTGCGCCGAATGCGCCCGATGCGCCAGTGATGATGGCGGTCTTACCCTTGATGTCGAACAAGGACAGGGGATTCTTCAGAAAGTCACTCATGGCGCGCCCTCATTTCGGTGCGGCGACCGCGACCAGGATGGTGCAAACATCCTTGCCGTGATTGATGATCTGGCGGTTTTCATTCGGCGCGATGAAAACAGTATCGCCTGGCTTCGCCACCTGCTCCTTGCCACCGGCGATCACAGTCAGCTCGCCCTTGAGCACGTGGTAGATTTTTTCCGGCGGAGAGGCGTCGGGTCCGGCGCCGCCGCCGGGCTGGAAATGCGAGACGCCGAAGACCAGCGCCTGCGACCCGCCCATCTCCGCACCGAAGATGCGCAGGGACTCATAGCTGCGGTGGTTCGGTGCCTCATATGGTTTTGCGTCGGAGAGTTTGCGGACGATCATCAGAATTTACTCCCCTTTTCGATGCGGAATTTTTGTTTCGGATCGAGGATAGCGACCAGCCGCACGATACACCCGTCACCGCGATCCCAGTTCCACGGAAAATACGCGAAAGTGCAACGCTTGCCGGTGACCTTGTCGATATCCCCACCGACGTTCTCGATGCCCATGATGCCGTTCTTGAACAGGATACGGTGCACTGGCTCCCATTCCGGGAAGTCATCCTTCCAGTCGCGGCCGCCGGACCACTCGCGGTATTCATCGGCCAGATGCGGATGCAGCGGTCCGTTGCGCTGCGGGCCGATGGCGGTTGCGAGCGGATGGTCGTTCGCCTGCGTATCGTGACCGACAACCTTGACCTTCTTTTTCACGAACCATTCGCCGGCCGATGGCACGAACCCCGGCGCGCGGCAGAAATAGTCCTCGCTATCCTCGTAGAACTTGTGCCAGCCGGTGTTGACGATGACAACGTCACGCGGACGAATGATCTTACCGCAGGCCTTTTCCAGGTCGTCACCGGTGATCGGCTCCCACTTGTTCTTCGGGATCGATACGACGATGCCGGAGCCGAAGAAATGCGGCAGCGGTACCTCGTCGATGAACGGCGTGCCTTGAACGACGTGTGCCGGCGCGTCGATATGCGTGGTGTTGTGCATCGAGGTCGTGATCCGCTGCGACAGCACGCCCGATTTCGCCATGTAGTGGATGCGCTCGATCTTCACGTCCTCGAAGTACGGCCAGTTGGGGGACTGATAGCCGAAGCGGTGGGACAGGTTGTAGAACTCCAGCCCCATGCTGTTTTTCAGATTTTCTTCGAACATCACGCCGCGAATTTTTTTTGCCACGGCTCCCTCCCTTTGATGCGTTATTTCGTCGTGCTTCCAGCGCCTGCACTCAGGCAGCCGAGGAATTCATGTGACCCTCCAGAGCCTTTTTGGTGGCGACCAGCCGTTCGGCAACGACCGTCTGCCGGCTTGCAAAGCGTTGGCTCGGCACCGGCACGGAGATGGCGATCGCGTTGCCGAGCGGATCGTGCATCGCAACGCCCACGGCGCAAATCCCCAATGTGTGTTCCTCGCGGTCATAGGCGACGCCGTTACGCCGCGCCGACCTGAGATCGGCAAGCAGCGCGTCGAACCGCGTGAGTGTCTTCGGCGTTCGCGCCTCATAGGCGCGACCGATCAGCGCCTCGATGGCCTTGTCGGTGAGTTGCGCGAGATAGGCCTTGCCGTTGGCCGTGCAGTAGAGCGGGAACGTGTCGCCGACGGCTGAGACGGCGCGCAGGCGCTGCGAGCCGATCACCTGATCGATGAAGACAAGGTGGTCCTTTTTCACCGTGGAAAGATCGACGGTTTCGTGGAGCTCTTCCGACAGTCGCTCAAGGAATGGACGCGCCATTGCGACGAAGTCGCTGCGCACCGAAGCCGCGAGCCGCAGGATTGTTGGGCCGAGCCGTACGCGGCCGTTTGGTGTCGCCGCGATGACCAGTTTTTCCGTTTCCAGCGCGGCAACGATGCGTTGCACGGTCGAGCGCGCAAGGTTCACGCGCTGTGCGATCTGGCCAAGGCTCAGTCCGCTGTTTTCCTCTTCCAGTGCACGCAGGATCGTCGCTGCCCGCGCGATCACCTGCACCTGGCTCTTGTCGTTGGTCACCAGACGATTCATGGACGCCACCCACACCACGCACCGGCGGTCTTTTGCCGCCTTGCATCGTGGGACACGTTAGCCCAAAATCCGATACAGCTAAAAGAGAAAAGATGAAGCGGCCGTTGGCCTTGGGGAGGCAACGCATGGTCAAGAAGATCGCGCTCGAGGAGCATTTCTTGGATCCGGCCACCGAGCCCTATTGGCGCCCGACAATGGTCGACGTTGCGCCGGCCAAAACGGCGCAGCTTTACGCGGCTCTGACCGATTTCGGCGAGCAGCGCCTGAAGATGATGGAACAGCACGGCATCGCGCGGGCGATCCTGGCGATCGCGGGGCCGGGCGTGCAGGTGGAGCGCGACGCCGCAACAGCCGTGCGTGCCGCCCGCGCATCGAACGATTTCCTGGCCAAGGAAATTCAGAAGCGGCCCGACCGCTATTCTGGTTTCGCGCATCTTGCCATGCAGGATGCAAAGGCTGCCGCCGACGAACTCGAGCGCTGTATGCGCGATCTGAAGTTCTGCGGCGCCATGATCAACGGACATACGAACGGCAAATATCTCGACGACCGCTCCTATGATCCGTTCTGGGAACGCGCCGCAGCTCTCGATGCGCCGGTCTATGTGCATCCGGCCGATCCGGTCGCGGCGCTGCCGGTGCTCGCGGGCTACAATGTGCTGGTGCGGCCGATGTGGGGTTGGGGCGTCGAGACCGGCTCACATGCGCTACGCATCATCTCGGGCGGTGTCTTCCATCGCTATCCGAAAGCAAAGCTGTTGCTCGGCCATCTCGGCGAGACCTTGCCTTTCCTGCTCTGGCGCTTCGACAGCCGATCGAAACCTTACGGCTGGAACCTGCCGAAGCCGCCGTCGCAATACATCAAGGAAAACGTCTGGGTCACCACATCGGGTATGTATGATGGACCACCGTTGCACTGCTCAATCGGAGCGCTTGGTCGCGACCACGTGATGTTCTCGGCGGACTATCCCTTCGATGCGGAAGGCGCCGGCCCGTTCATGGACTCGGTGCAGATCGACGAGTCGGTGCGCGCCGACGTCGCTTACAATAACGCGGCAAAGCTGTTCCGGTTGTAGCGCTTATTTCGCCTCAATGACCCGCACCGGCTTGCCGTCGAGCCAGGCACGGATGTCCTCGACGATGTCCGGAAAATATTTCCGGTAGTTCTGCTCGCTCACATAGCCGAGGTGTGGCGTGATGACGACATTGTCCATCTTACGGAACGGATGATCGAGCGGCAGCGGCTCGACATCGAAAACGTCCAGGCCGGCCCCAGCGATGGACTTCGAATTCAGCACGGCAATCAGCGCTTTCTCGTCGACGATTGGGCCGCGCGACGTGTTGATGAGATAAGCCGACTTCTTCATCAAGCCCAGCTCTTTTGCGCCCACCAGGCCGCGCGAGCGGTCGCTCAGTACAAGGTGGATGGTGACGAAATCCGCGTTACGGAAAAGGTCGTCCTTGGAGACGTAGTCCGCGCCAGCGGCCTTGGCCTTCTCTTCGGTGAGGTTTTGACTCCAGGCGATGGTCGTCATGCCAAAAGCCTTGCCGACCGCCGCTGAGCGCTGGCCAAGCTTGCCGAGACCGAGGACGCCGAGCGTGAGGGCTTCGAGATCTCGCCCGATCGTCGTCTGCCACGGCGCGCCGGCTTTCAGCCTGGCGTTCTCGAAACCGATGTGGCGTGTGAGCTCCAGCATCAGGCCGAAGGCGATGCCGGTGGTCGGACTGCCGGCCGCGCCGGTCCCGCAGACCGTGACACCTCGTTCGGCGCAGGCTTTGACGTCGAATGAATTGTTCCGGGCCCCGGTCGTGATCAGCAGCTTCAGGTCGGGCAGGGCGTCGATGACCTTGCGGGGGAAAGGGGTCCGCTCGCGCATGCCGACCACGACGGCGAAACCCTGCAGGGCCTTGATCGCCTCATCATCGCTGCCGAATGGCTTGTTGAAGACCTTGATCTCGACGTCCTTAGCGATCGGCGACCAGTCGGCGAAACTCATCGCAACGTTCTGGTAATCATCCAGAATTGCAACCCGAACCATTCCCCTGACACTCCCTGCGTGCGCGCCCCTGCGAGGCGCGCCAATTTAGGGCGGGCAAACCGAAAAGATAGGGGTCAGACGGGCGGGAGACCGTGCTTCGCGCGCCAGGCGGGCCCGGGGCCACGCATATAATGCAATTCCGGCCGGTAGGGACGGACCGCGTCGCGCGTCAGCTCACGCCAGAAAACCGCGAAGATGCCGCCGATCGCCGTAAAGGGACGCGGGAGCAGCGAAATCGCGGAACCCGAGATGGCCAAAATAGCGCGACCCATGATCCAACTCCCACACTGACAAGGCGGACAAT
>JBEVFG010000021.1:0-3416 GCA_040512415.1 Pseudolabrys sp.
CAACGTTGCACGTCAACGCGGCAGCGGCTGCCATCGCGGCAAACGCAACTGACTTGGACATGACACCCTCGTCGGTACACCCTCCCGTCCTCTGTCAGGAGAATGACCGAACAGGTTGAAAGGTTCCCTGAAGGTGAAGCGGTAAAAACGCTTAAGGCTTGGGAACCATTTGCGGAAAATTGGCTTTGGGAATTCTTAGTCTTTGTGTTTGTGCCAGCCGACCACCGCATCCGGGACGCTATCGGTTGACGCAAAATACGGCTTGATATCGATCAGTGGTGTGCCGTCCAGGCAGTCGAGGCCGACCACCGAAAGCCGGTTGCCATCCACGCGGAGGAGTTTGACCACGCTCATGGCGACTGGATTTGGCCGCGCAGGCGAGCGCAAGGCGAAGGTGCCGTGCTGGACGCCATAGTGACCGGATACCTGCAAGACCAGATCGCGCGGCGACCTGTCCATCCAGTAGAGGAGCACGAGATGGGTGCAGGTCTCGACGTCCTTGAGGCCCTCGTGCCATCGCGGGTCGAGCTCGACCACGCAGACGGCTTCGGATTCTCGGGCGTTCTTCGGGCAATCCTTGCGCTGCTTCCACGGGGTGTGGATGTGCCCGATGAAATAGAGGCCAGCGTCCGGCTTGGAAGGCAGTTCGACCGCCTTTTCGCCGTCACGAATCCCGAAGTCCTTTCTGGCCATCCCTCCTCCTTCGGCGGGGTCCGCCGTGCAGCGTTTATAAACCAAGCGGCCAAGGCCTACTCCGATAGCCTTGCCTAGTGCTCCTTAAACGTATAAAGATATCCTTATATGATTGGAACTAGCGCATAGGCGGCTCATGAGCGGTAGCGGCAAGCTCGGTTTCGATGCTCTCAATACGGCGCTCAAAGCGGCCGGCGAGGAGACTCGGCTGCGCGTACTGGCCCTGCTGGCCGAGGCCGAGCTGACCGTTTCCGATCTCACCGATATTTTGCGCCAGTCGCAGCCGCGCATCTCACGCCACCTCAAGCTCCTGGTTGAAGCAGGGCTGGTCGAGCGCTTCCGGGAGGGCACGTGGGCATTCTTCCGGCTTGCCGAACACGGTGGAGGCGCGGACGTCGCCCGCGCGCTCATCGAGCGCCTCAATCCCGGCGACCAGACCATCGCGCGTGACCGCGAACGATTGTCTTCGGTGCGGCAGGCGCGTGCCACAGCGGCGCAGGCTTATTTCCGTGCCCACGCCGCCGAGTGGGATCGCATCCGCAAGCTCCACGTCGCCGACGAGGCGGTGGAAGACGCAATCCGTGCGGCGCTGTCCGACAAGCCGTTTCGCTCGCTGCTCGATCTTGGCACCGGCACCGGCCGCATGCTCGAAATGTTCGGCCCGGACATTGAGCGCGGACTCGGGCTCGATCTCTCGCTCGACATGTTGCTGCTTGCGCGCGATCGCCTCGAGCGAGCGGAGCTTAGAAATTGCAGCGTTAGGCAGGGCGACATCTACGACCTGCCGCTCGCCAACGGTTCCTTCGATGTCGTCATCCTGCATCAGGTGCTGCACTTCCTCGACGACGGCGCGCGCGCGATCCGCGAGGCGGCGCGTGTGCTGCGTCCGGGCGGACGCCTACTGGTCGTCGATTTCGCGACGCACGAGCAGGAATTCCTGCGCGAGCAATTCGCGCATCGGCGCCTCGGCTTCGCACCCGACACGGTAATGCAGTGGATCACGGCGTCCGGCCTCGATCCTGTGATGCACAAGTCGCTCGCGCCCGAGCCCGGCCCCGAAGGCAAGATTGCCGTTTCGCTCTGGCTCGCGCGCGACACGCGCGCATTGATGGCGACGCCGCTGCGGCGCGAGGTGGCGTGATGAACAGTCCGGTGCGTTTGAGTCGGTTCACGCGCGGCGACAAACGCCGCATCGGCGTGTCGTTCGAGTTCTTCCCGCCGAACACCGAAGAGATGGACAAGATCCTGTGGGAGTCGATCGAGCGCCTCGCGCCGCTCACCCCCGATTTCGTGTCGGTGACCTACGGCGCCGGCGGCACAACGCGCGAGCGCACGCATGCGACCGTCAAGCGCATTCTGGCAGAGACACCGCTAACGCCCGCCGCGCACCTCACTTGTGTTGCCGCGACTTGCGTCGACATCAACGCAATCGTGCGAAGCTATCACGCTGCTGGCGTGCGCCACCTCGTCGCCTTGCGCGGCGATCCGGTCGGCGGCGCGGGCGAGCGGTATGCCCCGCATCCAGGCGGCTACCAGAATGCCGCCGATCTCGTGGGTGGCATCAGGCGCATCGCACCCGATTTCGAGATTTCGGTCTCGGCCTATCCGGAAAAGCACCCGGACAGCCCGACGGTCGAGGCCGATATCGACATGCTCAAGGCCAAGGTCGATGCCGGCGCGACGCGCGCCATTACCCAGTTCTTCTTCGAGAACGATCTTTATTTCCGGTATCTCGACCGCGTTCGGGCCCACGGTATCGATATCCCGATCGTGCCGGGCATCCTGCCGGTGCAGAACTTCAAGGCGACGATCGGTTTTGCCAAGCGCTGCGGCGCTTCGGTTCCAGCGTGGATCGCCGAACGGTTCCAGGGCCTCGACAACGATGCGGCGACACGCAAGCTAATCGCAGCGGCACTTGCGGCCGAGCAGGTTTTCGATCTCGTCGACCGCGGCGTCACCACATTCCATTTCTACACGATGAATCGCGCCGATCTCGTGTTCGCGATCTGCCACCTGCTGGGCCTGCGGCCCGCGGTGCAAACCGTCAACTGATCCGGAGTCATTATTGTGAGTGCGCTCTACACCGGCACCCGAGCTGCATTTCTGGATCTGCTGCGTCAGCGCATCCTCGTGCTCGACGGCGCCATGGGCACGATGATCCAGGGGCTCAAGCTCAACGAAGAAGGCTATCGCGGCGCGCGTTTCGACGCCTGGAACCGCGAGGTGCGCGGCAACAACGACCTGCTCAATCTCAGCCGGCCGGATGCAGTGCGTGACATCCATCTCGCGTACTTCCGGGCTGGCGCCGACCTCGTGTCGACCAACACCTTCTCCTCGACTGCGATTGCACAGGCCGATTACGGCATGGAGGGCATCGCCTACGAGCTCAACCAGGCAGGCGCAACGCTTGCGCGCGAGGCCGCCGTGCGCGCGGAGAAGGAAGACGGCCGCCGCCGCTTCGTGGCCGGAGCGCTGGGGCCGACCAACCGCACGGCATCGATCTCGCCGGACGTGGCCAATCCCGGTTTCCGCGCCATTACCTTCGATCAATTGCGTGCCGCTTACGGCGAGCAAGCAAGGGGATTGATCGACGGCGGCGCCGACCTGCTGCTGGTCGAGACTATCTTCGACACGCTCAACGCCAAGGCCGCCATCTTCGCGATCTCGGAGCTTTGCCAGGAGCGTGATCTTGATGTGCCCGTGATGATCTCGGGCACGATCAC
>JBEVFG010000022.1:0-6098 GCA_040512415.1 Pseudolabrys sp.
CGATCTTTTCAGCGAAAGCAGCCTGCGTCAGCCCGCAGCGCGCACGCACCTGGCGCACGAAATGTGCCGGGTTGCTGTGATCGACCGTTCTTTCACTGCCGTCGGGCAGGATTTCGACGATCCGTCCGTCGGCCTTCAGCCGCACCCGCATCATGGCCGCGACCCCTCCACTGGTGGTGTCGGCCAATGCACTAGCTGATTCGGGACGGTGAAAAGTTAATGCCGGCGCTTAGCGCGTCTTCTCAAAAATCTCCCGTCCGATCAGCATCCGGCGGATTTCCGATGTTCCCGCCCCGATCTCGTAAAGCTTTGCATCGCGCAACAGGCGGCCGGTCGGAAAGTCGTTGATGTATCCATTGCCGCCCAGGCACTGGATCGCCTCCAGCGCCATCCAGGTCGCGCGCTCGGCGGCATAGAGAATGGCGCCGGCGGCATCTTCACGCGTCGTGCGGCCTTCATCGCAGGCGCGCGCGACCGTGTACACGTAGGCCTTGGCGGCATTCATCGTGACATACATGTCGGCCAATTTGGCCTGTACGAGCTGGAACCGTCCGATCGCCTGGCCGAACTGGTGGCGCTCGTGCACATAAGGGATCACGACGTCCAGGCAGGCCTGCATGATCCCGAGGGGACCGGCTGCAAGGACAACGCGTTCGTAGTCAAGACCGGACATCAGGACGTTAACGCCATTCCCGACCGCCCCCAGCACGTTTTCTTCCGGAACCTCGCAATCCGTAAACACCAGTTCGCTGGTGTCGGAGCCGCGCATTCCGAGCTTGTCGAGCTTCTGCGCAGGCGCGAAACCCTTGAAACCTTTTTCAACGATGAACGCGGTGATGCCGCGGGCGCCGGCGGTGCGGTCAGTCTTGGCATAGATCACCATTGTGTCCGCTACCGGCCCGTTGGTGATCCACATCTTGGAGCCATTGAGTACGTAGCGATCGCCTTTTTTGTCGGCACGCGTTCGCATCGACACGACATCAGAGCCCGCCCCCGGCTCCGACATCGCCAGGGCACCGACATGCTCACCCGATACCAATTTCGGCAGGTACTTGCGCTTTTGCTGCTCACTGCCGTTGCGCCGGAGCTGGTTGACGCAAAGATTGGAATGAGCGCCGTATGACAGCCCAACGGCAGCGCTGGCGCGCGAGATTTCCTCCATCGCCACGCAATGCTCGAGATAACCGAGACCGGAGCCTCCATATTCTTCCTCGACCGTTATGCCATGAAGGCCGAGCGCTCCCATTTCCGGCCATAGATCCCGGGGAAAAACATTATCGCGGTCGATCGCGTCAGCGCGCGGCGCGATACGATCCTGTGCGAAGCCGTTCACGGATTTCCGCAGCATGTCGACATCGGTACCGAGCCCGAAATCGAAGCCCGACCATGCGTTGGGAATCATGCGCCGCCTCCGCTCGCGCGCCCGACGGGCGCCGCCAGCGACTTTATAAGCTGTTCGTCACGCTGTCAGCGCCTCGCCCGACGCCGGTCTGGGCATGCCGTGCTGCCGGGCCTTTTCCAGGAGCGCATCGATCGCGCTCGCCGGCGCAGGCTTGGCAAAGAGGAAGCCCTGCATCTCGTCGCAGCCGGCAAGTCGCAGCAGAACGCGCTGATGCTCGGTTTCGACGCCCTCGACGAGCACCGACAGACCAAGCGCGCGGCCAAGCGCCACCATCGCCTGGATGATCACGCCGCCATTGGAGGAACGGCCGAGCGCGGCCACGAAGCTCTGGTCGATCTTGATCTTGTCGAGCGGAAACCGCTGCAGGTAGCCGAGATTGGAGTACCCGGACCCGAAATCGTCAAGCGCGACACGCACGCCGAGCTCGTGCAGATCCTTGATGCGCTTGACCATCTCGTCTGGGTTGTCGATGAGCACGCCTTCGGTGATTTCCAGCACCAGTCGGCTGGGCGACACGCTGCTTTCGGCCAGCGCCGATCGCACCAACTCGACGATCGTGCCGTCGCGCACCTGCAGCGGCGACAGATTCACAGCAATGTAAAGATCCTCGGGCCATCGCTTGGCCTCGTGCAATGCGCGGCGCAGAACGAATGCGCCGATCGTGCCCATCAACCCCATCTGCTCAGCGACCGGAATGAACGTCGCCGGCGGTATCGATCCGCGCGTCGCGTGGTCCCAGCGCAGCAAAGCCTCGACACCGACCATGCGTCCGCCCTGTGACGACACGATGGGCTGATAGTGCAGATCGAGATCGCCCGCGCTGATCGCCCGTGGAAGCTCTCGGTGGATAAACTTTTGATCGGTGGAAACGGTGTCGATGGCAACATCGAACCCGACGATGGCCCCAGGCCCTCGTTTCGCCGACGCACGCAACGCAAGGTCGGCACGGCGCGTCAGCTCCCCGCGGGTCGCAGCGTGACGCGGCGCCTGCGCAAAGCCCGCGTGCGCACTCACCCGCGCGACCGTGTCGGCCCAATGGGGCCGCGCGATTGCGTCGATGGCGGCACGAACCACAGCCTCGGAATCGGCATCGTGGGCCGCGGTCATCGCAAGCGCGAATTTATCGCCGGCAATGCGCCCGCAAAACACGCCCGCGGGCAACGCCTCCCTCATGCGCCTGGCGACGGCAACGATGAGTTCATCGCTGCCCAGAACGCCGTGCGTCGCGGTGATATCATCCATGCCGTCCAGCTCGATCAGCGCAAAGGTCGTGCACTCATCGTCGGCGCGCTCTGCGAGCGAAAGATCCAGGAGCTCCAACGTTTTTGAATGATTGGGCAGTCCGGTCAGCTTGTCTTCGTCGGCGGCCCGGGCGGCTTCTATCTCCCTCACTGCGAGTTCCCGTTGCGCCCGCTTGAGCTGCCAGAGCGACAATGCGCCAAAGCCGAATACGATGACGGCAACGGCTGCGAAGAACGCCGCCAGGCGCCCCATGACCTGAGTCATCGGACGGTTTTTGTCCCACGTAAAAAATCCGGTAATGCGGCCGGCGGAATCCATAACCGGTTGCGTTTCGCGGTCGCGCGCGGGGTTGCGTTCAAATTTCAGTTTTTTCAGACCGGGGATCTGCTCTGCCATCCGCAACAGTCGCGGATCAATTGCCGCCGAACGGTCGAGCGTCGGGCGGAATTCTACAATGGCGCTGCGCAACGCGGCGTGCTGGCTGAGCGACAGTCGCTCGTCGTTATGGCGCGCCAAACCGAAACCGACGGCGGCGATCACGAACATGCCCGCAACGGCGACAAACGACAGCACGCCGATCAGCCGCAAAGCCGACAGGATCCACTTTGCCGGCGTCGGCCGTGTAAACGCTAATGACGGCGTATCGGGACGTCTCGTCCAGGCCGGCAGCCAGCCGCGGGGGCGCGAGCCCGCTGGTTCAGCATTGGTTTCGTGCACCGGGAGCGCTCCCAGCCTGCGATGCGGCGTGGGGTATAGGATTACGGTGCGGCCTTTAAGTGTTGGTCAGCAAACAAGGTGAACAAGGTGTAACCGAGGCTTCAAACCCTCACCTGAGGCCAAACCACAGCGTGGCAATGCCGAGAAACGAGAAGAAGCCGACGACGTCCGTCACCGTGGTGACAAAGGGGCTCGATGCCACCGCCGGATCGAATTTGAGCCGATTCAGCGCGAGCGGAATAAGGATTCCACCGAGCGCGGCGGCAATCAGATTGCAGATCATGGCAAGGCCGATCACCAGCCCCAGCCCCGGCACCCTGAACCAGACATAAGCCGCCACCCCGGTGATGATGGCGAAGGCGATGCCGTTGAGAAGGCCGACCATGAGCTCGCGCGTGATCACGCGCCACGCATTCGAGTCGCTCAAGTCGCGGGTTGCCAGCGCGCGCACGGCGACTGTCATCGTCTGCGTTGTCGCATTGCCGCCCTGGCTCGCCACGATCGGCGCCAGGACCGCCAAGGCGACCATTTTCTGGAGCTCCCCCTCGAACAGGCCAAGCACTGAAGACGCGAGAAAGGCCGTGGCGAGATTGACCAGCAGCCAATTGAAACGCCCGCGCGCGATCTTCCAAACTGAATCCGACAATTCTTCATCGCGGACGCCGCCCAACGCCTTGATGTCTTCTTCCGCCTCTTCCTCGATGACGTCGGCAACGTCGTCGAAAGTGATGATACCGACCAGCCGGTCATCGGCATCGACCACCGGTGCCGCCACGAGGTCGTAGCGTTGAAACATGCGCGCGACTTCCTCCTGGTCTTCGTCCGCGCGGATGCGGTGGCGCTCCGGCTCCATGAGATCGGAAATCGGGACCGGACGTTTGCTGCGCAACAGGCGATCGAGGGGAACCGCGCCGCGGAAGCGGCCCCCTTCATCAGTCACGTAAAGTTCGAAAAACCGGTCGGGCAATTCCTGCGTTTCGCGCATGTAGTCGATCGCCTGACCGACATTCCAGACCGGCGGCACGGCGATGAACTCCGTCTGCATGCGTCGGCCGGCCGACTCTTCGGGATACTCCAGGCTGCGGGCGAGCGTGGCACGGTCGGGTTGCGGCAGCTGCTCAAGGATCTCTGCCTGCTCGTCTTTCGGCAGGTCCTCGAGGATCGCAACGGCGTCGTCGGATTCGAGCTCGCTGACGCCCTTTGCCACCGCTTGCGGGGGCAACTCCTCGAGGATCTCGTCGCGCACCGCGTCGTCGACCTCGGTCAGCGCGGTGAAGTCGAAGTCGATGCCGAGAAGCGCGACAAGGCGCGGGCGCTGCTCCTGCTCCAGCGCCTCGATCAGCGCGCCCATATCGGCTTCATGCAGGTCGCCGACCAGCCCTCTCAGACCGGATGCGTCGTCCGAGTCGATCCTGCGCGCGACGCTCTTGACGAAAGTCTTGCGGATCGAGCCGTCCTTGTTGCGCGGCAGCTGCGCAATCTCGGTCGCCTCGGTTTGGTCCTGATCAAGCATTACGGAAGCCGTCGACAATGGAATAAAACGCGATGCTTGTACGCCCTTCCCTGCGCGCGGGGCAAATGATTAGCGTGTGAATTTCGTGTAACAGACTGGCCATGACCCGTTTCGTTTTCATTTTGATTGTCGGCTTCCTTCCGGTAGCCGCGTCGGCCGAGTCCTGTCCCGGCAATCCGCAGGCGCTGGGGACCGAACGCGTTACGGAGGTGAATGCCAAAGTCAGCCCCCGCGTCGGGCGCAAGCATTTCCCGTCGACGCTCCCGCTCAATGCCAGGGAGCTGGTGCTCACCTTCGACGACGGTCCATGGCCGGGCACTACGTCTAAAGTCTTGGACGCGCTCAAGGCGGAATGCGTCCGAGCCACGTTCTTCCTTCTCGGGCGCAATGCCGCCGCCCACCCGCAGCTCGCCCGCCGTACACTGGCCGAGGGTCATACGCTTGGCCATCACAGCTACTCCCACCCTCTTCTCAGCCGCATGGCATTGCCGCGGGCGGAAGCGGACATCGACCGGGGCATCGCGGCGGACGAAACCGCCATCTACGGGAGCCGCCGGCCAAGTCCAGCGACGCCGTTCTTTCGCTTTCCGGGCTTTGCTTCAAACCAGGCCTTGCTCGATCGCCTGGCGGCGCGCGGCATCGTGGTTTTCGGCGCCGACGTCTGGGCTAGCGACTGGCTTTCCATGAGCCCTGAGCAGGAGCTGCGCCTGATCCTGTCGCGGATCGAGCACGCCGGGCGCGGCATCGTTCTTTTTCACGATACCAAAGCGCAGACCGCCCGGATGCTGCCCGCCTTCTTGCGCGAGCTCAAACGGCGGGGTTTTCGCGTGGTGCATGTCGTCCCAGAGAAGGCGGGCGGCAATTCACAGTAAATGTGTCGCCTATTTACCGCGCCTGCGAAAAAACCACTGGAATCGGCCTGAAACGCGTTCACAACGCGTAATCCTCCGTTAATGTCGCGCACAATAATGTCGGGAGCCTCCCGTTGGAGGCAGTCGGCGCGAGGTCGGGGAGCCTGATGCGTAGCGTATTGATAGTTGTATTTTGTCTTGTTGGAAGCGTTGGCGCGTCCGCCGCAGAGCCATGCTCGAGCAATCCCAATGCGCTTGGCACCAGCCGCGTTCTGACCATCAACCCGGCCAACTTCGCCCGCGTCGGTACCATGCAATATGCGCGAACGCTGCCGCTCGAAGACCATGAGGTCGTCATCACCTTCGACGATGG
>JBEVFG010000023.1:0-2544 GCA_040512415.1 Pseudolabrys sp.
CCAGAAACGGCATCAGCTCACGATAAAATTCGCGGGACCGTTTGTAATTCGAGGCGGTGAGAAAGATATGGGCAATGCCGTTGACTTCCATTGTCCCTCTCTTGCAATCGTGGGTAGCAAAAATGTCGATAGCCGCGCATACAGCAACAAGCCGGGAACGGAGCGTTATGGTTCCGCAGCTATCGCGTTGCCACGCGTCGCTTTCGGCATGCGCCGCGTCGCTTCTCATGCTGGCATCCCCCGGACAAGCCGGCGCTGCGGATTGCCTGCTGGAGCCGCAGGGTGAAGGCCGCGTCGCGGCCATTGTCGATGCGCGCAGTCTTCGGCTCGATGACGGCCGTGAAATCCGCCTCGCCGGCATCGAGCGTGGAGGCGCCGACGGGACCAGCGGCAGGGCCGCCCTGGCCGCCATCGCCGTCGGCCACAAGGTCACGCTACATGGCAACGACGACACGCCGGATCGCTACGGCCGCCAGAGCGCCTTTGTCTTTGTTGCCGGCTCGCAACACTCGGTGCAAAACCAACTGCTGCGCCGCGGTGAGGCGCTGGTTTCGAGCGAAATTACCGAGAAAGACTGCGCTGCGGCACTGGTCGCCGCCGAGAGCGCCGCACGGGATGCCAAATTGGGCGTCTGGGCCGATCCCACGGTCATAAAAAGCACGGAAAGTCCGGGCGATATTCTGGCAACGATTGGGCAATTTGCGGTGGTTGAGGGCAGGGTTCTGTCGGTTCGGGAGGCGGGGGCAATCACCTACCTGAACTTCGGACGCAACTGGACACGGGACTTCGCTGCGACTATTTCAAGGCGCACCGTGCCGGCGTTCGAGGGTGCCGGCCTTGGGCCCAAGTCGCTCGAAAATCGACGGATTCGTGTCCGCGGCGTTGTCTCTTCGCGGGGAGGACCACGGATTGAGCTACTGCGGGTGGGGCAGATAGAGGTGCTGGGCGGGAAATAGCGCTTGATTCGAAGACTGGGCACCGGTTTTCAGCAGGATCAGGGGCAAAACAGGGATGAGGCCGACGAATTCCGGTCGGATCGTGGGTCCAGAGGCTGATTTGACGCATCGTGCAGAACGACGCGAGGGATACACGGGGTGCCGCCTTCTGGCTGCGCCGGCGCTGTTGTGCGCTGTGCTGACGCTTGGCGCCTGTGGAAATCTCGGAAAGCTCGAAACCGCGCCGCCGACGGCGGCGGTGCCGAAGCCGAGCCGCACCGTTGCGCAGACGCCCGCGAGCGAGCGCGAACACGAGCGCATTCTCGCCTCCTATGGCGGCGCCTACGATGATCCAAAGCTTGCGACCCTGATCGGCAAGACGGTCGACCGGCTGGTCGCGGCGTCCGACCGCCCCGACCAGGCCTACCGGGTGACCATCCTCAATTCGGGAGCGGTCAACGCGTTCGCGCTGCCGACCGGCCAGCTCTATGTAACGCGCGGCCTGATCGCGCTCGCCAGCGATACGTCGGAACTGTCGTCGGTGCTGAGCCACGAGATGGCGCATGTGCTGGCCAAGCACGCCTCGATCCGCGAAGACCAGGCGCGGCAGGCCGCGGTGGTGACGCGGGTCGTCACCGACATGAGCAACGATCCCGATCTGACGGCGCTGGCGCTGGCGAAAACCAAACTGACGATGGCGAGCTTCTCGCGCGCGCAGGAATTCGAGGCCGACGGCATCGGCGTCGGCATTGCCGCCCGCGCTCGTTTCGATCCCTATGGCGCGGCGCGCTTCCTGGCCGCGATGGAGCGCAATGCGGCGATGAAGGCCGGCAAGACCTCGCTCGATCCCCGCGCGCAGGATTTCCTGTCCTCGCATCCGGCGACGCCCGAGCGCGTGCAAAACGCGCAGGCCAGCGCCCGGCAATACACCTCGCCGCAGGGCGGCGAGC
Organism: Pseudolabrys sp.; assembly: GCA_040512415.1. Taxonomy (GTDB): domain Bacteria; phylum Pseudomonadota; class Alphaproteobacteria; order Rhizobiales; family Xanthobacteraceae; genus Pseudolabrys. The sequence goes on from JBEVFG010000023.1 coordinate 1,886, forward strand.
GCGACCGAGAAACCTATCTCGGCGCGATCGACAACCTGGTCTATGGCGAGGATCCCAGCGAGGGGTTTGTGCGCGGCCGGCGCTTCCTGCATCCGAAGCTCGGCTTCACCTTCCAGGCCCCCGAAACGTTTACGCTGGATAATACCGCGCAGGCCGTCATCGGCGTGCGCGAAGGCGGTACCCAGGCGATGCGTTTTGACGTGGTGCGCGTGCCGGCCGAACAATCGCTCGCCGATTATCTCAATTCGGGCTGGATGGAAGGCGTCGACAAGGGGTCGACGGAAGACCTCATGATCAACGGGTTCCCGGTGGCTTCGGCTTCCGCGAACGGCGATCAATGGCAGTTCAAGGTCTTTGCGCTGCGCTACGGCAGCGATGTCTACCGTTTCATCTTCGCCGCCAAGCAACGCAACACCGAGAGCGAGCGCAATGCGCGCGAGACCGTGAATTCATTCCGCCGCCTTACGCTGGAAGAAATCCAGGCGGCGCGTCCGTTGCGCATCAAGATCATCACCGCGCAGCCCGGCGATACCGTTGAATCGCTCGCCCACCGCATGACCGGCGTCGACCGCCCCGCCGAGCGCTTCCGCATCCTCAACGGCCTCGACCAGCACGCCCAGGTCAAGCCAAGGGACCGCGTGAAGATCGTGGTGGATTGA
>JBEVFG010000024.1:0-2707 GCA_040512415.1 Pseudolabrys sp.
GCCGGCAGCAATGTGAGCCCCTTGTTGTGATCTTTCGCCTGGAAGTACGTCACGAGCGCCATCTCGCTGGCATCGAAGGCGTGCTCACGGACCATCGGTTTGAAGGCCTGGTACAGGGGCTTGACCTCGAGAAATTCGAGTTTCATCCAGGGCGATGTGATCTCGCCACGCTTGAGCGGCAGCGTATGCGGATAGTCGCCGAGCGCGACGCGCAATGTTGTGCCGCCATTTGCCATTGTGAGATGCCTCCGCTTGAACCGCTACCGACGGCTTGACCGCCCGCCACTCAACCTAGTTTAACAAGCCGATACGTAAAAGGAGTGGTGGCATGGCGGACCAGAAGACCGGGCTTGTCGTGACGGCTCATCCCGGTGATTTCGTTTGGCGCGCCGGCGGAGCGATCGCCTTGCATGCCAAGCGCGGATACCGGGTCAAAATCGTCTGCATGTCATACGGCGAACGAGGGGAAAGCCAGTTTGCCTGGAAAGAACCGGGCGCCACGTTGGAAAAAGTAAAAGCCGGCCGCAAAGACGAGGCCGAACGCGCCGCAAAACTGCTCGGCGCCGAGATCGAATTCTTCGACTGCGGCGACTATCCGCTGAAGCTCAACGAAAGCCATTTCGATCGCATGGTCGACATCTATCGCGAGCTCAACCCGTCTTTTGTGCTGACGCACGCGCTCGAGGATCCTTACAATTTCGACCACCCCAACGCAGCTCTTTTCGCGCAGGAAACGCGCGTTGTCGCCCAGGCGATGGGTCACAAACCCGACGCCAAGTATAAATATGCGGCCCCGCCGGTGTTCCTGTTCGAGCCGCACCAGCCGGAAATGTGCAACTACAAGCCCAATCTCATTCTGAAAATCGACGAAGTCTGGGAGCAGAAGTACAAGGCATTCCAGATCCTCGCCGCGCAAAAGCACTTGTGGGGCTATTATGAGCGGGTCGCCCTCAACCGGGGCATCCAGGGCAGCCGTAACACCGGCGTTCCGATGACCTATGGCGAGGCATATCAGCGACTGTTCCCGACCGTTGAGGAGATCTTGAAATGAAGCCCATCGTTGTCCGCAACATCAAACGCGCCGACAGCAACGCAATCGGAACGCTCGGCGCGGTCGGCGTCTCCACAGCGCACGAAGCTCTCGGACGATCGGGTTTGATGAAGCCCTATATGCGGCCGATCTGGGCCGGGGCACAGATTGCGGGCCCTGCGGTCACCGTGCTGGCACAGCCAGGTGACAACTGGATGATCCACGTCGCGGTCGAGCAGTGCCAGAAAGGCGATGTCCTGGTTGTCGGCTGCACGGCGGACAATTCCGACGGAATGTTCGGAGAATTGCTCGCGACAGCATTGCGTGCGCGTGGAGTCGCCGGACTTGTTATTGATGCCGGCTGCCGCGACGTCCGGCCGATCTCGGAAATGCGCTTTCCAGTCTGGTCGAAGGCCATTTCGGCCAAAGGCACGGTGAAATCCACGCTTGGTGCGGTCAACGTCCCGGTGGTTTGCGCCGGAGTCAACGTTGAGCCCGGTGATGTCGTGGTTGCGGACGACGATGGTGTGGTCGTGATTCCGAAGAAAGTTGCTGTCGATACCGCGCAGAAGGCGCAGAAGCGCAAGGACGACGAAGACGGAAAACGCAAGCAGCTCGAGGCCGGCACGCTTAGTCTCGACATGTACAAGATGCGCGAGCCGCTTGCGAAAGCCGGTTTGGTCTACATCGACCGTCCGGAGGACAATTGACGGCGGTCATGTACAACGCTGCGTTAACGTGCACGGCTGCCGAAAAATACTTTTAGAAATGTCATCATCTTTTTGGCGGCGCTTCGCTGAACCAATTGAAGCCGCCTGCAAAGGCTTTGCCCTCTTTCCCTTCTCGAGCAGAAAATCGTCCGAGTGCGACGCCCGCAATGCGGTGCCGCATGCGTGTGCGATTTGGCCTTGGTGGATAACGGCCCGTTAACGAGCCTGGCTTCTGCTCAGGCCATTGCTGGTCTTACCGGCCGCACCTATACCGTGCGGCGTCTCGATTTCCATTGAAAATCCGCAACAAACCCAGCACGGGGCCTATTCTTCGCGCTGGCACCGGGCGAACCGCGTTCGGAATTTCCCTGACAATTTTAAGCAAATCCACCGGCATCAACGAAGCTTCTTCTTAACGGGCCGCCGGTAAGGTCCTGCCGTCATCCACCCAGATGATGACTGCGTACTCGAGTTCCAGCTACATGGAGGATGCGTGATGTCTAAAGTTGTTGCGTTTCTGAAGGACGAGTCCGGCGCGACCGCGATCGAATATGGTCTCATTGCCGCCGGCATTTCGGTCGTGATTATCGCCACGGTGAACGCGATCGGTTCGAGCCTCAACAGCAAGTTCCAGTACATCTCTGACCAGCTGAAGTAATTTCAGCGGTTAGCTGATTTGATTGACGGTAACGGCGGCTTCCTTCATTTGGGCGGCCGTTTGGCGGGCGAGCTGCCCGCGGCATAAGCGATTACGGGCCAAGGGCGAAACCTCCGCGCGGCCATCGTCCCGAGAACAAGGAGCGCGACCAGAACTACACCCTGGGTGACCAAGAACGGGGGCTCGGATTGGGTTGGTGCCAGTTTTTGCAACGCCGGCACCTTCTGGAAGGACTGCACGATCAGGACAAAAACATTGAAATAGAGCGCTGCCAGCGCAGTCGTGACGTAGATCCATCGCCACGCCCCG
>JBEVFG010000025.1:0-6235 GCA_040512415.1 Pseudolabrys sp.
GATGTCCGCTTTGTGCCAATAGCGGACATGCGGCTAACCGACCGGAGGGCCACAATTCGCCCTATACTCTTGCGCTGACCAGGTGAGCGGCGATGGGGAAGGCTAGTTCGCTATTGCTGATGTATTTCCCCAAGGCATTCTTGGCGTCGCTGACTAGCTTCTCGCGCGCGGCATCGTTAGCCTGCGATACCGGACCGGCCAACGGCGAGCCCGCAACGTAACTTAATACAAACCGTTCGACCGAAGGAAATTGCACCTTCCCAACCCGCTGTTGAACCATGACCCCTCGAAATCCGGCGGCGCCGACAAGATTGGTCAATTCGCGGCATCAGACAATCCAAACGGTGCGCGCATAATCGCTGCCGCCGCCTGACCGATGTTTCGCTCCAATATTTCCGCCAGCGCGGCAAACCCGGGGCTTTCTCCGATACCGCGCCAAACCATCAATGCGAGTCTTCCTTTAGCGCCAAGAACCCTGAGCATTTCGCGCACGCCGCCGTTTTGACCCAGTACGCTGTCCATGCTTGAGCCTTGGGGGAAGCATCGTGACCTGGCTTTTCCGGCTCTATGCCAAATAGGTTCATGTTCTTCCCACACTTTGAACAGTCTGGTCGGATGATTGAATCGTAGAGTGCGCGGTCGGTAAGTCGTCATGGCGACTCCCTCCTTGTTGAAGACGGGAGTACCTAACTCTCAGTCACCGGCAATTGCCTTGGCTAACGCGAACCGGCGATAACGTATCCTAGCACCAAAATCCAACTCTGTCCGCTCTACCCCCGAAAGCGGACATGTGCGCTGCAACTTGGGATGTCCGCCAAGTGCCAATAGCGGACATCTCATTCAATCACTTCGTCAGCTGCGACCAGTAGGGACTGCGGCACGTTAATGCCTAGCGCACGGGCCTATTGGGCATTTACGATCAGCTCTAATTTATCCGCTTGCACAGGGCCATTGGGCCGTGCCCGGCGTTCTCACCCGAAGGCGATAGACCGAGGTCGAGGCTGTGACGTACAGGCTGCACAGGTCGTCGTCGCCAAAGCAGAAGTTCGCGGTATATTCCGGCATACGGATCACCCCGAGGCAAATTGCCTCGGGCGAGAACACGTGGATGCCGCCGGGACCGCAGCAATAGACGTTGCCGGCGCTGTCGATCTTCATTCCATCCGGCGCGCCAGCCCCTTCGCCCTTCGTCTCCGCCCAGACTCGGCTGTTTGCGAGCGTCCCGTCGGGGCGCACGTCGAAGACACGGATGTGTTGGCGGTCGGTGTCGTTGACGAAGAGCCGCCTCTCATCGCGCGAGAAGCAGAGCCCGTTCGGCTGGCCGAAATCGTCAGCGAGTAGCGTGAGCTTGTCCGCGCTCGGCTCGGCCCGGTAGACGCCGCGAAAGTCGCGGGGCAGCGGGCGCGGATTTCCGTAATACTCGTTGCGGCCATAGGTCGGGTCCGAGAAATAGATGCTGCCGTCCGACTTCACCACGATATCGTTGGGGCTGTTCAGCTCCTTGCCAGCGTAATGGCTCGCAATCACGGTGCTGCTGCCGTCCGCCTCGGTGCGGGTGACCTTGCTGGTCGCGTGCTCGCACACAAGCAGACGCCCCTGGCGGTCCCAGGCGAGCCCGTTCGACTGCGCGCACGGTTTGCGGAACGTCGCAACCTCGCCGCGCGCGCTCAATTTGCGCATGTGGTCGCCGGGCATGTCGCTGAACAGGAGATACTTCTCCCGCGCATGCCAGAGCGGCCCCTCAGTGAACAGGAAGCCGGTCGCGATTCGCTCGATTGGGATCGCATCGCCGACGACTCCGTGGAACGCCGGGTTGCGGATCTCGACGTTCGCGTCCTTTGGGCCAATGTCGTTCATGTCTTGGCTTTCTGCTTCTTCAGGATGTCGACGCGCGTGTTGCCGACATACCAGTCCGTCGCCGGCAGCTCGTCGAATACGACCCACACCGCCTCGGGCGGCAATTGTGCAAGCTCGCTCACCGCCGCGACCACGCGGCGAGCCATCTCGTCCTTACGCTCTTGTGGATGGCCTTCGAGGATCTGGATGTTCACGAATGGCATATGCTTCCTCCTTCGTTATGCGGCAGACAGTGCGAGCAGTTCATCGCGCAGGCGCGGGTTGTCGCGCAGTTCGGCGGCTGCGCCCGCAAAGCGCACCGCGCCTTTCTCCAGCACGTAGACGCGATCGGCGATCGCGAGCGAGAAGTCGACGCCTTGTTCGGCGAGCAGGATGGTGAGACCCTCGCGCTTCAGGCGGCTCACCTGCTCGAGCATGCTTTCGACCACCAGCGGCGCGAGGCCTTCGGACGGCTCGTCAAGCAGCAGCAGGTCCGGATTACCCATTAGGGTGCGGCCGATTGTGAGCATCTGCTGCTCGCCGCCGGAGAGAAATCCGCCCTGCCGGTTTGCAAGCTCGCTGAGTTTGGGGAACAGGCCATACACCGCCTCGACGGTCCAGTGGCCAGAACGGCCGGTTGCGCGCGCCGCGACGTCGAGATTCTCCCACACGGTCAGCTCGGCGAAGATGCGGCGGTTTTCTGGCACGAAGCCGAGGCCGAGGCGCGCAATGCGATGCGGCGGCAACCCGGTGATGTCCGTCCCGTCGAACACGATGCGGCCGGAGGAGGGCGGCGTCAGTCCCATGATGGCCCGCATGGTCGTGGTCTTGCCGACTCCGTTGCGTCCGAGCAGGCAGACGCACTCGCCGCGCGCAACGGTGAGCGAGATGCCAAAGAGGACGCGTGACGAGCCGTAGGCCGCGTGGATGTCGTGGACTTCGAGCAGGCTCAATGTCACCCCCCGAGATAGACGCGCCGCACTTCCGGGTTCGCGCGGACCTCCGCCGGCGTTCCCTCCGTGATCAGCTTGCCTTGATGCAGCACCGCGATTTTCTGCGCGATCGAGAACACGACGTCCATGTCGTGCTCGGTGAACAGGAGCGTGAGCTGGCGCTCCGCAACCACGCGTTCGAGGAGCCGGATCGCCTCACGCGTCTCGCTCGCTGACATGCCGGCCGTCGGCTCGTCGAGCAACAGGAGCTTCGGATCGCTCGCCAGCGCGATCCCAAGCTCAAGCTGCTTCTGCACGCCGTGGGATAGTTCGCCGCCAACTGCGTTCGCCTGTCCGGCGAGGCCGAGTGAGGAGAGAAGCGCCATCGTCTCGTCGCGATAGAGCCCCTCGGCCCGGCCCCAGAAGTTGCGCGCCTGCCCGCCATGCGCGATCAGCGCCGCCTGCACGTTTTCGAACACGGTGAGCTTGCGGAAGATATTCGTGTGCTGGAACGAGCGGCCGACGCCCATACGGCAGATCGCGTGTGGGACGGATGTGGTGATGTCGCGGCCCTCCAATGCGACGCTGCCGCCGTCCGCGCGAAGGTGGCCGGTGACCAGGTTGAACAGCGTGGACTTGCCGGCGCCGTTCGGTCCGATCACCGCCGTGATGCCGCGCGCCGGCACCGCAAGGCTCACGCCGTCGACCGCGGTGAATCCGTTGAAGGACTTGCGGATCTTGTAGACCTCAAGCATCGCGCCGCCCCCGTACTCGCGCGATACCGGCGCTCAGCGTCCCAACGATGCCGCCCGGGAACACGAACAGCAGCACGATCAGGATCGAGCCGAGAATGAACGGCCAGTACAGCGTGTAGGCGGTGATCTGCTGGTTCAGCACGATCAGTACGGCCGCGCCGACCGCCGGGCCCCAGAAATGCCCCATGCCGCCAAGGATCACCATGATGAGGACTTCGGCCGACTTGGCCCAGTAGGCGAAGTCCGGGAAGACCCCGCGATTGAAGATGCCGAACAGCGCGCCGGCGAAACCCGCGAAGGCGCCCGCCATCACGAATGCTGCGAGTTGGTAGCGCCGTACGTTGATCCCGACGAACTCGGCGCGCTCGGGGTTCTCGCGGATTGCCGTCAGCACGCGGCCGAACGGTGAGCCGACGACGCGCTGGAGCAGCACGAAGGCAAGACCAGTCAACACGAGCACGATGAGATAGAACTTGTCGCCGGAGCGCAGCCCGTCGAGCAGTGGCAGCGCGTCCATCCAGTCCATGCTCGGATAGGGGATGTTGCTGAAGCCCTGCTCGCCGCCGGTGACGGAATTCCACTTGAAGCACACCGCCCAGACGATTTGCGCGAAGGCGAGCGTGAGCATCGAGAAATAGATCTTGGTCGAGCGCACGCAAAATGCACCGAACAAGAGCGCCCAGGCGGCAGCGTTCGCGGTGCCGGCGATGAGCGCGAGCGCGAAAGGCACGCCGTACGTCTTCATCAGTATCGCGCACGTATAGGCGCCGATGCCGAAATAGGCGGCGTGGCCGAACGAGACGAGACCGGTGTACCCGAGCAAAAGGTTCAGGCTGACCGCGAACAGCGCGAGGATCGCGATGTCGGTTGCGAGGAAGGTGTAGAAGCGCGAGCCGAGCCACGGCACACAAGCTGCTGCGAGAAACATCAGCGCCGCCCAGGGGATGCGATGACGAAGCGACGGCTGCATCGCCTTACCCTTTCACCGGCCGGCCGAGCAGGCCGGACGGCCGGACCACCAGCACCAGCGCCATCAGGGCGAACACCGCGAAGATCGAGAAGCCCGGCAGGATCAGGATGCCGAAAGCGAGCACTTGCCCGAAAATGAGCGCGCCGAGGAACGTGCCCCAGAACGAGCCAAGCCCGCCGATCACGACCACGATGAACGCCTCGACGATGATATCGACGTCCATGCCGGGCACGATGCTGCGTACCGGGGTCACCAACGCGCCGCCGAGGCCGGCGAGGAACGAGCCTGCCATGAACATCAGCGTATAGAGCTTGCCGACATCGGCTCCGAGCGCGGCGAGCATCTCGCGATCGTAGGCGGCCGCGCGGATCATGCGCCCCGTTCCAGTGCGGCTGAGCAAGAGCCAGCACGCAATCGCGAGCGCAGGGCCGAGCGCGATGATGAACAGGTTGTAGTGAGGAATGACCGTACCGAAAATCTCGAAGCTGCCGCTTAAGCCAGATGGCCGCGGCACCGAGAGTTGCTGCGTGCCCCAGAGAACGCGTGCCACGTCGCCGAGGATCAGCACCAGCGCATACGTGAACAGCAACTGGTAAAGGTCTTCGCGGCCGTAGAGATGGCGCAGCAACAGCCGTTCGATCACGCCGCCAAGCAGCGCCACTGCAATCGCCGAGCCGATCACCGCGAGCCAGAAGCTGCCCGTGAACGTCCCGATCCATTGTGCGATCTGCCAGGCCGCATAGGCGCCGAGCATGTAGAACGAACCGTGGGCGAAGTTGAGCACGCGCAACACGCCGAAGATCAGCGACAGGCCGGACGCCACGATAAACAGAAACATCGCGGCGGTGAGGCCGCTGACGCTCTGGGCGAGCAGGAACGATAGACTCACGATCCGATCTTTCCGGCGATCATGCGCCTCTAGTTCTCGACCAGACCAAGCTGCTCCGTGATGAGCGTGGCCTTCTCCCGCATCTGGCTACACCAGCCGGAGACATTGCCCTTCTTGAAGCGCATCTTCGGCATCGCGATGCTGATCGCGGCGAGTGGTGCACCGCCGTTGTAGTCCGGCACGGGAATCGCGACGCAGCACAGGTTCGGCACGAACTCCTCTAGATCGAGCGCGAACCCTTTCTTGCGCACGGTCCGGATTTCGCGCCGCAACTCGGTCTTGCTGGTCAGCGTCTGCAGCGTGAAGGATTGCATCTCGACGGTCAGCAGATAGCTCTCGAACTCGTCCGGGCTGAGCGCCGACAACAGCACTTTCCCGGTCGCCGTGCAGTAGGCGGGCTCACGGACCATCGGCCGGATCGCCGCGCTCACCGCCTGCTTGCCGTCCGCCTTGCAGAGCTGCACGATTTCGCCCTGGCTGAACGTCACAAGATACGCGGTCTCGCCGACCTCATCGCGCAGCACTTCGAGGTGCGGACGTGCGATCGTGGCAAGATCGCTGCCCCGCAGATAGGCGCTACCCATCTGAAAGATGCGGGGCCCCAGGGAGTAGGTACGGTTCGCCTTCTCCTGCTCGACGTAACCGCGCACCATCAGGGTCTGCAGCAGGCGGAAAGCGGTCGAAACGCTCAACCGCGTCGCGCGCGAGAGATCGGAGAGACCGATCGCGCTTTGCGAGGAGCCAAGGTGCTCGAGGATATCGAGCACCTTGACGACGCTTTTGACTGAATCAGCCTGCGTCTTCTCTCTTGGCCTTCCGCCGGGCATTCGCGTCCGTCAGTCCATGAAGGGCA
>JBEVFG010000026.1:0-4205 GCA_040512415.1 Pseudolabrys sp.
TCGCCAGGGCGGCTTTGAGCTCTGACCGAACGTCTGCTCAGCCGCTGCGCAGCAAACACCGAGTTTGGCGCGAATAACAGGACGGCGAGGCGTGTTGCAGTCCAAGCATCTCTTCGATTTTGTGGCTCCAGCAAGCCTCCACAACAAGTCGGTTGTCTATTATGTTGGTAGATATTATGTTTTTACTAGGTCTGGGCGTCGCGGGGAAATGTCGAGGTGCCAGGCGCTCTCTCAACAAAGACGTCGAAACGGCGCCCCTCAGGACAACATTCGCATCATGCTCACCAGAAAAGGCAAATACGGGCTCAAGGCGCTGGTGCATCTCGCGTATCTGCCCGAAGGACAACTCGCTTTCGTCAATGATATTGCCGCCGCGAACAACATTCCGAAAAAGTTCCTGGATACAATTCTTGGCGAACTGCGGAACGCCGGCTTCGTTCAGAGCCGCAAAGGTAAGGCTGGCGGATATCGCCTCGGCCGTGCGGCATCGGAGATCAAGGTCGGTCATGTGCTTCGTATCCTCGGCGGTCCACTTGCGCCGTTCGCTTGCGCCAGCCGTACCCGCTATGAGCCGTGTGAAGATTGCGATGAGGCGACATGCCAAGTTCGTCACATGATGCTGGAAGTGCGTCAAGCAATCGCCGGGGTTCTGGACAACCGGAGTCTCGCGGAAATGCGCGACGCTGCAAACGACGACGAAGTAGCGGCTGCGCTGAAATATCAAGTCTGATACCCGCCAGTTTTGCTCCGGGGCGCCACTTATGACCGAGCGCGGTCGCGCCTCCTTCATCATCGTTGGAGGCGGCGCAAGCGGTGTCATCCTGGCCGCTCACCTGTTGCGGTCTCCGAACGCGGCATTGCGTGTAACCATCATTGAAAAGCGCTCAGCTTTTGGTCAAGGGCTCGCCTACTCGACTTACCTCCCCGACCACCTGCTAAACGTTAGCGCCATGGGCATGAGTGCGCTTGCTGACGATCGCGAGCACTTCTGGCGCTGGATCAAAAGCAACGGACTTGCCACGGAAGAAGAGGCTCCGGTCTACGCGCCGCGCGCCATCTACGGGCTATATCTTCAGGAATTGCTCACTCAATTGTACGACCGCGAGCCGGACCGGCTGCGGCTTGTCCAGGAGGAGGCGATCTGGGTCGCACCTACCTCTGCCGGTGTGGACGTTCGCCTGGCGAACGGTACCAACATCCTCGGCCATGTGGCAGTCCTAGCAGCAGGGCACGACGAGGAGCCGGCGCCGGAACAGCGCTATGCGATACGAATCGGCTCGAATGACGATACGCTGATCGATCCTGAAAGCCGCGTATTGATATTGGGCAGCGGGCTTAGCATGGTTGATGCGTGGCTGACGCTCGAGCATCGAGGCCACCGGGGGGAGATCGTTGCGCTTTCCAGGCGAGGGCTCTTACCGTCGCCCCACCGTCAAGGAAGGCCGATCCTACTCGACAGTGCTGATATTCCGCTCGGAACGGAACTTTCGTACTTCTTCCGGTGGTTTCGCAATCTCATCCGTGCAACCGAGGCGGCCGGCGGTAATTGGCGTGATGCCGTCGACGGTCTGCGCCCGTTCAATCAACTCATCTGGCAAAGTTGGCCGGTAAGCGCAAAACGGCGCTTTCTTGAGCACACCAAGGCGTGGTGGGATATTCACCGGCATCGAATGGCACCGGAGATTTACGCAAGGCTGAGCGAGGCGATCGGATCCGGCCGGTTGCGGCTTCTCGCAGGCCGGGTGCTTGACGTCCACAAAGCGAAGGAGGGATTCGAAGTTGACATTCAGCGCCGCCCAGCACAGCAGGTTGAATGCCTTCGTGTATCGCGGATCTACGATTGCACTGGGATCGTCAAGGACGTCTCGACCGGCGCTATCGCCATCGTCCGATCGCTTACCGATCGCAGGCTGGCCCGCCCCGATTCCCTTCGGCTCGGCATCGACGTAACCAAAGACTGCGCCGTGATCGACGCTGATGGCGTGGCTTCAACAACTCTGTTTGCAATCGGGCCGCTCACGCGCGGGACTTTCTTTGAAATCGACGCCGTCCCGGACATCCGCAAGCAATGCGCGAGCCTGGCTGAGCGTCTTACAAACCAATCGTCGTAACACTTCGGCTACTGCCGTCGAGAGCGTCGAAAACGTCGATCAGGTTTTAGAAGCTGGAGCCTTGGTGGCGATTGGGTTTCCGAGGTTCTCCGGCGGTCTCGAGGGTTATGCAAGCTATGTGGCGATCCGTCCGCCGGATTGGAAATTCGGCGTGTCGGTCGGCGAGGTGGCGGAAGCTCTCCTACCCAAATCCGACAAGCCGCTGCATTTCGACGGGAAGTGCGGGAATGCGGATCAGATAGTCGCGATTTTAGCCAACGCCGCTCCGGCCTCCGTGAAAGGAGCGGCGACGCTTATGGTCAGCGGCATACCTGTTAGACGACGGACACCTAACCCTTTACCCGCGTCCAGGCTCATCGTCGGGCGCCGCCATCGCAACCGCTTTTGCTTTTGCCCCTGCTCCGCTTCGGTTTTCTGGCTCGTACCGCTGCAGCCATTCTACCTCCGATAGTGGTTTTGTCAGTTGCTGCAGCAGTTTTGGCGTCTTGATTATCCACTGCCACAGCCTGCCCAGCGCCCCTGGTCCATCAGAGGTCGAAGTTGCTAGGCATCATGACGACGTCGCGTATTGTCATGCCGCGTGGACGCGTCAGCATAAAAATTATTACGTTTGCCACTTCGCTGGCTTCCAACAGGCTTCCCGACTCTTTGGCCTCTTTAAGTTTCTCCGGCGGCCAATCCGCGAGCAATGCGCTGATGACCGGACCCGGTGAGATGGAGCCCACCCGAATCCCGTGCTTGAAAACCTGCCGCCGGACCGTCTGAACAAAGCAGTTGATCGCCCATTTGGACGACGCGTAGACCGGCTCCCACGGTGTCGGAAAATGGGCTGCCAGAGAACTCGTGACGATGATGTCACCCGTCCCACGCTCAATCATGTGAGGCAGCACGTCGTGGACATTCTTCATAACAACGTTGACGTTCAGATTCAGCATCCGGTCGATGGCCGCTGAATCGGCATCAACGAGATCACCGCCCACATAGGTGCCTGCGTTTGCATGCAGGATGTCGAGTTGGCCCGCCTTTTCCAAGACCCTCGGCAGCAGCGTAGCGCAATCCTTTGGGTCCAGCAGGTCAATGACCAGCGGCGTCACTGCCTCGCCATGCTTGTTGCTGAGCGCCTTGAGCGCGGCCTCGTCGCGGTCGATCATCACCACACGCGCACCTTCGGCCAACATTGCCTCGGTGCTAGCCAAACCGATACCCGACGCCGCACCAGTAACGGCAGCAACTTTGCCTTCCAACTGTCTTGCCACAAGGGGTTCTCCTTCTGCGTCAGTGATCCATTCGGGAGCGGGTGAACGTGAATCTAGCGCAGCGCCAAAGCACCGAAGAGTTTCCCACCAAGGCGCGAGGAATGCAGCATCAACAACGATGAGCGTCCGCTCTGGGTCGGATCGCAACTTTTCCGGCCGGTGACCCAGATGTCAAGGTTTGGCACTGAGCCGACGTTCGCGAAAGGCCGAGTCTGACCCTTCCTGCACCGGCCATCACGCGGATCCTTCTGAAGCGGGTGGGCGTCTCGCCTACCCCCAGCTACCGACCAAACGCGCCTTTAGTCTGGTCTGAACCGCACGCCTGTGAAGGCCACTTTGCGACGTCCCTCGCGGCCCCGGCCGGGGGGTATCAGATGGCGATTTCTGTGCGCGTAGGGAAAGCGGCACTGGCGCGGCAAATGCCTTTCACCGCATGTGCGATTAACTGCAAGGCACGAGGTGGATGGAAGTCCGCCGGGTCTCGTTCAACGCTCCCACTGGGGGTCCGCTTTTTGGAGAGCAGCGTAGAAAGATTCTCGGCTGCTGCGATCCTCGAATTAGCGCTGCGGCGATCGAGGAAACCTCGGAACAACCGCGAGCAAGCACCTTTCGACTGAAAGCGAGACGAATGTTTCGTTGCACAACCGCCGGCAGTTTCATTGAAGGTAGAATTCGCTAAAGTTCAGCCCATACGCGGGCGCGGCCATACCGCTCGCTGGCGGTGGGGTGGGGGGGGGGGCCGCGGCGGGTGAAAAAAAATAAAAAAAAAAAGAGGGACCGAACAACCCACAGGAGAATAGAAATAAGGAAAAAAAACAAAAAGAAAACAAAAAAAAAA
>JBEVFG010000027.1:0-20062 GCA_040512415.1 Pseudolabrys sp.
AAGCTCAACACGCTACTGCAACGGCAAGCGACCCTGGAGCAACGCACCAAAGCTCTCGGTGGCGAGGCATTGACGACCGGCACGGTCAAGCCCTCGCGCGTCGCGCCGCCCGGCGCAGCTGAAAGGACGCCGAGAGCGTCGTCGATCAACGACACGGTGATCTTCGTCGTACCGCCGGATCGTGAGGCGCGGCTCTATTCGCGCGAATTGTCGGCGGCGGCAACACAAATTGCGGAACGCACGACGACCGGCGGGCTCACCGGCGTACTCTCGCGCATGTCGCTATCGCTGGACAAGGTCGAGCAAACGCAATCGGCGTCCCTCACGAACCTTGAAGAGCTCATCGATACGAGGGTGCGCCGTATGCGGAGCGTGCTCGCCGATCTCGGGGTCGACCCGGTCAGATCGCGAGGCGAAGGGCCGGTGGGCGGGCCGTTCGTTCCGATCAAACCACCGCAGGCCGGCGCCAGCGCCTTCGAACGTCAGCTTTATCGCGTGAACGTCGCTCGCGCACAGATCGACCGTTACACGCATACATTCGTCGCGGTGCCGGTTCGCAAGCCGATCATCGGTGACGTCGACATGAGCTCACCGTTCGGCATGCGCATGGACCCTTTCCACGGCCGGGCCGCAATCCATACCGGCATCGACTTGCGCGGCGATACGGGAGAGCCGGTCCGCGCAACGGCCACCGGCCGCGTGACCATCGCCGGACGTGAGGGTGGTTACGGCAACATGATCGAGATCAATCACGGCAACGGCCTGGCGAGCCGTTACGGGCACCTGTCGCAGATCGGCGTCAAGGTCGGGCAATTCGTCCGCATCGGCGAAACCATCGGCAGGATAGGCTCGACGGGACGCTCGACCGGCCCTCATCTTCACTATGAGACGCGCGTCAACGGCGAAGCCGTGGATCCGCAAAAATTCCTGCGTGCAGGCCTCAGGCTGGGCGAAATCTGACACCGGCCGCAACTATTCGACGTCCTCGACTTGGTCCGGCCCGCCACCGAAAGCCTTCTGGGCAAGTGCTGCCTGCATGAACTCATCGAGATCGCCGTCGAGCACGCCGGCCGTATTCGATGTCGACACGCCGGTTCGAAGATCCTTCACCATCTGGTAGGGCTGAAGCACATAAGAGCGTATCTGGTGGCCCCAACCGATATCGGTCTTGGCCGCCTGCTCGGCCGCTGCCTTCTCCTCCCGCTTCTTGATCTCGATCTCGAACAGCTTCGCGCGCAGCATGTCCCAGGCCATGGCGCGATTGCGATGTTGTGATCGATCGCTCTGGCACTTCACCGCAATGTTGGTAGGGATATGCGTTAATCTCACCGCTGACTCGGTCTTGTTCACGTGCTGGCCGCCTGCACCGCCTGAGCGCATGACATCGGTGCGCACGTCGCTTTCCTTGATGTCGATCTTGATCCGGTCATCGACCACCGGATAGACGGTGACGCTGGCAAAGGACGTGTGGCGACGCGCGTTCGAATCGAACGGCGAAATGCGCACAAGGCGGTGCACACCGTTCTCGCTCTTGAGCCACCCATAGGCATTATGGCCCTTAACCACCACGGTCGCCGACTTGATCCCCGCGCCCTCGCCTTCCGTCTCTTCGATCCATTCGACCTTGTAGCCATGCGCTTCAGCCCAGCGCACGTACATGCGCATCAACATATTCGCCCAGTCCTGGCTCTCAGTGCCGCCGGCGCCGGCATGCACTTCGAGGTAACAGTCATTGGCATCGGCCTCGCCCGACAGAAGCGCTTCCAGCTCGCGGCGGGCCACCTCGGTCTTGAGGCGTCTGAGCGCGGCTTCGGCCTCGCCGACGGTCTTGTCGTCCTTTTCCGCCTCGCCGAGCTCGATAAGCGTGAGCTGATCCTCGAGTTCCTGCTCGATGCGGCCGATCGCCTTGAGTTGATCGTCCAGCGCATCACGCTCGCGCATCACGCGTTGCGCGCGCGCCTGATCGTTCCAGAGATTGGGATCTTCCGATTCCTTGTTCAGTTCGGCGAGGCGTCGCGTCGCGGTGTCGACGTCAAAGATGCCTCCTCAGCAGCCGCACGGACTGCTTGATTTCCTCGACCAAGTTCTGAGTTTCCGCGCGCATCGATTCGTTCCTTCACCGCAATTGTTCCGCATGTAGCGTTCCCGAACTCGCGCCGCAACCCTCGAGCCGCGGCGTCGTGCTGTCGTATGCTTGGTGGCGAGATGAGAAAGCCCCGGCGCATCCGGCCGGGGCGCTTTACCAACAATCCGGGACACCGTTCAGTAAAGGCCGCCGGTGCCCGAGCGAACTGCGCGATCGGCATCGGGACTCACGCCGGTGCCCCACGGCCGCTCAACGTCCCTGCCATCGCCGCTTCCAACGACAGAGTAGCCGTCCGGCGGCGCAGTGCCCGGCTTGAAGCCCTCGAGAATTGCCCGCGTGGTCTCGGGACCTGCGCGCATTCCGGTCTTCGCATCGACACGTATGAGCTTAATCCCCGGCGGCACGCGGAAAGGCACCGCCGGCTTGTCGGCAAGCGCCACTTTCATGAACTCCTTCACGATCGGCGCGGCAAGGTGACCGCCGGTCGCCCCGCGCCCGATATGACGCGGCTTGTCGTAACCCATGTAGACACCGACGACGACGTCCGGCGTGAAGCCGATGAACCAAGCATCTTTTTCGTCGTTCGTCGTGCCGGTCTTGCCCGCCACCGGCCGTCCGACCTCGCGTACGACGGTCGCCGTGCCGCGCTGGACGACACCTTCCATCATCGAGGTGATTTGATACGCGGTCATCGGGTCGAGCACCTGCTGGCGCCTGTCGACCAAAGAGGGTTCCGGTTGGTTTTCCCATTTCTTCGCACCGCAGCCGATGCACTCGCGCTCGTCGTGTTTGTAGACCGTATGCCCGTAGCGATCCTGGATGCGGTCAATGAGCGTCGGCTTGATGCGCCGGCCGCCGTTGTCGAACATTCCATAGGCCGTCACCATGCGCAGCAGGGTCGTCTCGCCGGCGCCCAACGAGAATGACAGGTATGGAGGCAAATCGTCGTAGACGCCGAAACGTTTGGCATAATCGGCAATCAACGGCATGCCGATGTCCTGCGCCAGCCGGACGGTCATGACGTTGCGCGAATGCTCGATGCCGAAACGCAGCGTCGACGGCCCGTAGAATTTCCCTTCATAGTTTTCCGGCCGCCACACGCCGATGCCCGGACCTTGATCGATCTCAAGCGGCGCATCGAGCACGATGGTCGACGGCGTGTAGCCGTTGTCCAGCGCGGCAGCATAGACGAAGGGCTTGAATGACGAGCCCGGCTGCCGGAGTGCCTGCGTTGCGCGATTGAACTGGCTCTGATCGAACGAGAAGCCGCCAACCATCGCGAGCACACGACCGGTCAGCGGATCCTCTACGACCATCGCGCCGGAAATTTCCGGCACCTGCCGCAAGCTAAACTGACCTTCGGTCTTTGCAGGCTCGACGTATACGACATCGCCCGCGCCGACAACCTGACTGACTTTCGTCGGAACCTTGCCGCTGGTCTTTGCCCACTTCAGACCGTCGAGCGGAAGTATGCCGACAGTGCGCTCCTTGCTGACAAAGCCTCCGGGCTCGCGTCCGGGCTGCAACCCAATACGGGCCGTCTGGTCGCTGACCTCGAGCACCACTCCAAGCCGCCACGGCGCAACGTCGGACAAAGCCTTCACTTCTGCAAGCTTGACGCCCCAATCGCCACCGAGGTCGATCTTAGCCACCGGCCCGCGCCAGCCTTGAGTCTGGTCGAAGCGCACCAGGCCGTCGATCATGGTCTTGCGCGCGAGGACCTGCAGCTTCGGATCAAGCGACGTACGGACCGACAGTCCGCCTTCATACAATTTCTTTTCGCCATAACGTTCATAAAGCTCGCGCCGCACTTCCTCGGCAAAATATTCGCCGGCAAAGGTATGCGCGCTCGTCGACTTGCCTGTGACGCCGAGCGGCGAGCGCTTTGCCTTCTCTACATCGACGGTTTTCACGAAGCTAGCATCCGCCATTCTGTCGAGAACCCAATTGCGCCGCTCGATCGCCCGCTCCCGCTGACGGAACGGATGATAATTGGTTGGCGCCTTGGGCAACGACGCGAGATATGCCGCCTCGGGAACCGTCAGCTCGTTCACCGCCTTGTCGAAGTAGACGAGCGAAGCAGCCGCGATGCCGTAAGCGCCAAGGCCGAGATAAATCTCGTTCAGGTAAAGCTCGAGGATTTTGTCCTTGCTGTACGTGCGCTCGATCTTGAGCGCCAGCAGCGCCTCCTTGAGCTTACGTGAAACAGATAGCTCGTTGGTCAGCAGGAAGTTCTTGGCAACCTGCTGGGTAATCGTCGAAGCCCCCTGCGGCCGCCGGCTCGAGCCGTAGTTCTGAAGGTAGTTGACCCCAGCGCGCGCTATGCCGGTGAAATCCAGACCGCCGTGCTCGTAAAAATTTTTGTCCTCGGCGGCGAGGAACGCATTGATCACCATCTTGGGGACCGCCTGAATGGGGATGTAGAGCCGCCGCTCGCGCGCGTACTCTCCGACCAGCGAGCCGTCGGCAGCATGCACCCGCGTCATCACCGGCGGCTCGTAATCCTGCAGCTGCGAATAGTCCGGCAGGTCCTTGGAAAAATGCCACAGGAGACCGGCGGCCGCCGCTACGCCCACCACGAACAAAATGGTGCCGGCCGCAAACAGGAAGCCGAAGAAGCGCAGCAAGAGCTTCATGATCGAATGATCCCGCGTCGTACCTGGTATTTTATCACTACCCGCCCGCCCATGCCCGGCAAGGGCCATCGCCCTGTGTTTGCTGGGTTTTATGTTGAAACTGAGGCCGGGCGCTCATTTAGCGACGCCCTCCACCGGCTCCCGCCACACGCGGCGTAAAGAAGGTCTCGACAGCCTTAACCACGGCCTGGGCTGTGCGCGCCCGCCAGGCTGGCGAATTGAGCTGCTTGAGGTCGTCTCTCGTCGACATGTAACCAAGTTCGATGAGAACCGAGGGTACATCCGGAGCTGTTAACACTTTAAATCCGGCCGCCTTCAGCGGGTGCTTGTGCATGCGTGCCGCACTTTTGAGCTCGTCAACGACCGTGCGGGCAAATTGCATGGAGAACGTCTTGGTTTCGCGTTGCGCCAGGTCGACGAGAATATTGGCGACGTCATTGGGTTCGGCCGTCAGGTCGACGCCGGCGATGACGTCAGCCTTGTTCTCCGCCTCAGCAAGTCTTGCCGCCTCAGCGTCGGACGCGGTTTCGGAAAGCGTATAGACGGTGGCACCTTCGGCGAGACCCTCTTTCCGCGGCAAAGCGTCGGCATGAACCGATATGAAAAGCGCAGCGCCGCGCGTGCGCGCGAAGCGCACCCGCTCGGATAATGGAATAAAGCTGTCGTCAGAGCGTGTCATTGCGACGCGGTATTTTCCCCCGCTTTCAAGCTTCTCGCGAAGCACCTGCGAGAAGGCCAGCACGATGTCCTTTTCCAGCTCTCCGCCGGACCCTTTCGTTCCATTGTCGATACCGCCGTGACCGGGATCCACGACGACTAACGGACGCGCATCGCCGTCTGCCTTGACCGGCGGCTCGTTTGGTTTCGCTCCGGTATTGTGGGCGGGTCGCGTTTGCAGCGAAATGTTTCGCATGAAAACGACGCGATCGATTGCCGCAAGGTCGAGCACCAGTCGGGCCGGTTGGCCTTCCGCAGCATCCAGCACGAAAGCTTTTTCGATGCGCACAGGCCCCTTGATGTCGAGCACGATGCGCGAGCCGCCCTGCATGATCAGCCCGTACCGATACGCCTTGACCAAGCCGCGGCTCTGCGTTCCGGCCTTGGCCGGCAGCTTGAAGTTCACCTGCGGCAGATCGACGACCACCCGGTACGGATCGGCAAGCGTAAAGGCCGCAAGGTCGATCTTGCGGTTCAGGTCGACCACAAACCGAGTCTGCTTGTCGTCGCCGCCGATCCGCAGGTCGGTCGCGACAACCTCCTGCTCGACCACGGCCGCAAGCACATGTTCGGTCACGGTGCTCTCGGCGGCCAAGCCGGCCGAGTCGCAGAGCAGTGCGCAAACCAGGGCGCTGATGTTGGCGATGGCTCTCACGAATCCAAACCCTTGAACGTGCTCTTTTTAACCCATTAAGGGCCGGTTCGGTTAACGGATATTGAGAAGTGGCGCGATTTCCTGCGTTACCGTTGCCTGGCTGCAAAGCTTCCCTTGCCAGTGCGGGCGCCGGGCCGTATGTAAGTTGTGCTGACGGTTAGAGTTCCGGTTGTGCCGTGTTCGGGCCCCGGCCGCTTAGGTCCAGTACCGCCCCCCGAAGGAGGTCGGCGGACGGACAAGCGAAAGGCCGAAACCCTTGTGAAGGCACCCGGATCAGCGCGCGGCGTGCAAAGCCGTTCGCACCCTGGCTGTGAGCGACGAGAAACCTCGGTTCGCGCTCTAAGGCGCGGCCGCAGCGATACGGGTCGCAAGTTTCATGCTGCCACTGACGCAGCGAAGGTATTTTGAGGTTCATAACCCACGCGCCGCCATCATGACGGCGCGCGATGGTATGCGCCTTGGCCACGCGGCCCTTCCCTTCAACACCTATCAGGCCGATTCCCCGGATATTCGACTTGCGCCGTCTGCTACGCGCGGGCCCGTGGGAGTTTGCGGCCCAGTGAGATGTTCCAATGGCCGACAAAATGTTGATCGACGCGACTCACCCGGAGGAGACCCGGGTCGTCGTGCTACGCGGCAATCGCGTCGAGGAATTCGACTTCGAGAGTGCCAACCGCAAGCAGCTTCGCGGTAACATCTACCTCGCCAAGGTCACGCGCGTCGAACCGTCACTACAGGCGGCGTTTGTGGACTATGGCGGCAACCGCCACGGTTTCCTCGCATTCTCGGAAATTCACCCGGACTATTACCAGATCCCGGTCGCTGACCGGCAGGCGTTGATCGCTCAGGAAGAGCGCGACCAGCGCGATGCTGACGCCGAAGCCGAGCGTCGGGCTGGACGCCGCGGCCGCCGTCACCGCCACCGCGGCGCCGAGCGGTATCGGGATCGCGACGTCGTGCAGAGCGAACCGCTCTCCGCCGAACAGGCTCCCGCCGAAGCGACAGAAGCTCCAACGGCCGACCACGGATTTGCGGAACCGGCACAGGACCAATTTGCGCAGACGCCTGATTACGTTGCTGAGCCGGAGGCCGCCCAGCCAGAATTTGCGGCCGAGGCCGAAGAGCATCAGGCGGCCGAAAGTCCCTCCGTCGATGACCCCGCTCCGCCGGCTGACGCGCCGCTCGAGACCATCGCCGAAGGTGAGCAACCGTCCGCCGCTGCCGAAGGCGCCCTCACCACCGACACGGCGCCTGGAGAGACGCCGTTTCATTCCGACTCCCCGGCTGTCGACGCGGCGGAAAACGGCAACGGCGAGGAGCACCCCGACGACGAGGCGGTTGAATCGGTCGGCGGCGCCGACGCCCTCGAAGAGGTGCGGGAACGGCTTCCGCGATTCCGGCGCCAGTACAAGATTCAGGAAGTGATAAAGCGCCGGCAGGTGATGCTGGTGCAGGTCGTCAAGGAAGAGCGCGGCACCAAAGGCGCAGCGCTGACGTCGTATCTCTCGCTCGCAGGCCGTTATTCAGTGCTGATGCCGAACACCGCGCGCGGCGGCGGCATTTCCCGCAAGATTACATCGGCCGAAGATCGCATGCGGCTGAAGGAAATCTCGCAGGAACTCGAAGTCCCCGAGGGCATGGGCGTGATCCTCCGCACCGCGGGCGCAAGCCGCACCAAGACCGAGGTTAAACGCGACTTTGAATACCTGTTGCGCCTCTGGGAGACGGTCCGCGACCTCACACTCAAATCGACCGCGCCGAAGCTGGTCTACGAGGAAGGTTCGCTCACCAAGCGGTCGATCCGCGACCTCTACGGCAAGGACATCGAGGAAATCATCGTCTCCGGCGAGGAAGGCTACAAGGAAGCGCGCGAGTTCATGCGCATGCTGATGCCGAGCCACGCCAAGAACGTAAAACAGTACAAGGATACGCAACCGCTGTTCACGCGCTATGGCATCGAAAGCCAGCTCGACGCCATGTTCTCGCCGGTCGTCCAGTTGCGTTCCGGCGGTTACATCGTGATCAACCAGGCCGAAGCCCTGGTTGCGATCGACGTGAACTCGGGCCGCGCGACGCGCGAGCACCACATCGAAGACACCGCGCTCAAGACCAATTGCGAAGCGGCGGACGAAATCGCACGGCAACTGCGCCTGCGCGATCTCGCCGGCCTCATCGTTATCGATTTCATCGACATGGACGAGGGCCGCAACAACCGCACGGTCGAGCGGCGCCTGAAGGAGGCGCTCAAGCATGACCGCGCGCGAATCCAGGTCGGCCGCATTTCGCATTTCGGTCTGCTCGAGATGTCGCGCCAGCGCATCCGTACATCTGTGCTGGAAAGCTCGACCGAAAAATGCCCGGTGTGCGGCGGCAGCGGCCATGTGCGCTCGGTGTCGTCGGTAGCACTGCAATTGCTTCGCGCCGTCGAGGAGATGCTCATCAAGGGCGCAACGCACAATCTGATCGTTCGCACGCGCGCAGAAGTCGCGCTTTACGTTCTTAACCACAAACGCGCCCATCTGCGCGTGCTTGAGGAGCGTTTCCGCATCACCATCACGGTGTCGGCCGATCCGGCGGTGACCGGGCAGCAGTCCTACGTCATCGATCGCGGCGAACAGGTGCACACCCCCGAGGCAGCGCGCAATCTTGCCGCCCAGCAGCCGCAGATTCCGGCAGCGGCAGACGAAGTCGAAGAGGACTTCGTCACAACGGATGAGCAGGAAGAAGGTATCGAACTCGCGGCAGCCGAGCCGGAGGGCGAAGCTCGTCGGGAAGGCGGGGAGCGTGAAGGCGCCCGCAAACGCCGGCGCCGACGCGGACGCGGCGGACGGGGACGCGTCGGCGAGCCGCGTCGCGATGCGCAAGCATCCACGCACGACACCGTCCCCGAGCATGCCATCGCGCACGAGGACCATGACGGCGGCTTGCCCGAAGAGGACGGCTCAGGACAGCAACAGTCGGCTCAGGACGCCGCTCAACTCGGCGAAGGCGAAGCCCGCGACGGCGCGCACCGCCGCCGGCGGCGTGGCCGCCGCGGCGGCCGCCGCAACCGGCAGCGCAACGGTGAGAGGCCGCCATTCCAGGGCGACGCAACCCCGGAGTCCGAGGCTCAGCGGCCTGACGAGCAGCCGCAGTATGAGAGCGAGCCCGTCTATGCTGCGCCGGTCGAGCACCACCCGGCCCCGCCGCCCGAAGAACCGGCGGCGGCTGCAAGCGAGCAGGACGCGCGGCGACGCCGTTCCACTATTCGTGAACCGGTCGCCTTTTCCAGCGAAGGCATGCCGCCCTCGCCCGCAAATCTCCCACCATCGACGCCGGTCATCTCCAGCTCGGGAGCAGACGAGCAGACCGCCCCGAAACGCGGCTGGTGGGGTAAGCGTCTGCTTGGCGACAAGAGCTAGGCACCTTTGAAAAGGGTAAAAATCCTGCCAACGAGAACGCTCTCAAGCCTGCGTCCCTGACATCGAGAAGCGTGCTATCCTGATCCCGCATCGACACCGAAAAGGAGCCGATCCGATGCCGCGAACCCTTGCCGTCGCCATCATCCCAGTCCTGCTTGCGGCAACGCCGTCCGCAGCCGTCACATCGCAGGAAAAAATGGAGACGTGCAAAGTCGGCGCCGAAAGCCAGCAGCTTCAGGGCGCAAAACGTTCCGCGTTCATTAAAAAGTGCATGGCGGGGGGAAATTACGAGCCGCCGGCGCGTAAAAACGCGGCGAAGCCGGAACAGAAAAAGTAGTCGAGACCTACCGCGCGCTTGCCGCTGGGGCGGATGCAGGCCGCTCAAGCGGTTTGACGTCGAATGAGCGCAATTGACCGCGGCGAAGCACTTCGACCGTCGTGACGCGATTGATCCGCTCGCCGTTGAGGATGCGGATCAGATCGTCGACGCCGGTGATAGGCAGACCATCAAGCCGCACGATGGTGTCGAGGCTCATCAACCCGGCGAGCGCCGCGGGACCATGCGGCTCGAACGCGGTAATCATTGCTCCCGACGCATTCTCGATGCCCGCGGCACGCGCCTGCCGGCGGGGAACGGCCGTCGTTTGTGCCGATATCCCGATATAGGCGCGCCGGACGCGACCATGCTGGATCAGTTCGCCTAGAACAAACCTGGCGGTGTTGCTTGCGACCGCGAAGCAGATGCCCTGTGCGCCCATGATGACCGCCGTATTTATTCCGATGACCTCGCCTCGCGACGACACCAGCGGACCTCCCGAATTCCCCGGATTGAGGGCGGCATCGGTCTGTATCACGTCCTCTATCAGCCTGCCCGTGCGCGAGCGCAAAGACCGTCCGAGCGCTGAAATCACGCCTGCGGTCACGGTGGACTCGAAACCAAGCGGATTGCCGATCGCAACGACCAGTTGGCCGCGCTTGAGCGACTTGGAATCACCCAGCGGGGCGCTCGGCAGATCGCGTGCGAAACCGGCGCGCAACAGCGCCAGGTCGGTGTCGGAGTCCTCGCCCAGACTGCGGGCTTCCATCACGTGACCGTCGGCATCCTGCAGCCAGATGTCCTTGGCGCCCTCGACTACGTGGCTGTTGGTCAGCACCAAGCCATCGGGAGCAATGATGACACCTGATCCGACGCCGGCCGGATGGCCGTTCTTTGCGCGCACTTCAACGCGCACCACGGCCGGGCTGACAGCGTCAGCAACCGAGGTGACCGCATTCGAATAGGCGTCGAGGATTTCAGTATCCCTGACGGACGGGGACGCGGCTTCGCCGGCGTCCCGGACTTCGGGCGACGAGGCAAAATCGAGCATTGGCATGTTGGGGTTAAGTGAATTGGACCGTGATGTAGGTATCGCCGACCGCAATGAAAAGATGCCCCCCCGGACCTTTGCCGCCATTTCCGGCCGTTTCGGGGTCGGTTCAACGCGATTCAAATTGACCTGTTCCGTTTAACTTTCATCAAGTGTGCAGAGGTAAGGTGCTACTGGAACAGGTCAATTTCGCCTCAAAGACCAAATGCGCAAGGCAAAGCAAGTCCACAACAGGGCCCTTTTGGCAGGGGAAGGCCGGCGCGCCATTATCGTGATGGCGGCGCTCACCGGGCTGTTTTTCCTCGCCGCCTTCGTGACAGCGGGCTCTTATCTCTCCACCGGTCTGCAAGCCATGAGCTCGGTATCTAAGGTGACCCCGCTGCCCCGGACCGAGGGAGGCGAAGCCGCAAGCCGCGTCGCTTCGATCGTCATAGAAACTGACAAAAAAGGCCGCTGCGAGGAACGCCGGTTCGACAATCGCACCGGCAAAATGGTTTCGGCCAACTACGTCAACTGCGATGCGCGGCTTGAACCGGAGCGCGACACCACGCCGTCGGAAAATATCAACCGCGAGCGGATCCGCGCCATCCTCGGTGCATTCAAGAAATAGTCGACCACGAGTTCAGTGGCTCAGCACCTATCGTCGCAGCCAGTTGCTGATACGCCCGACAGCCTCGTGCATCTCGGCAGCGGATCCCGCGTAACAGAAACGCAGGAAATGTTTTCCGTTCACCGGGTCGAAGTCGATGCCCGGCGTTGCGGCAACGCTCGCCTCGTTGAGCATGCGTTTTGCGAAATCCAGGCTGTCGGTGGAGAAACCCGAAATATCCGCGTAGAGATAGAACGCTCCGTCGACCGGCAGAAACCTATCGAGCCCAGCTTTCGGCAGACCGTCCATGAGAATTCGCCGGTTCTCTTCATAGCCATGCTTGACGGCTTCCATCTCTTCGCGGCCATCGAATGCGGCCTCGGCCGCGAACTGCGCCAGCGTCGGCACCGAAATCGCAAGGTTGCCCTGCAGACACTCGATCGAGCGGACCAGAACATCCGGCACGATCATCCAACCGACACGCCAGCCCGTCATGCAGAAATATTTCGAAAAAGAATTGATCACGACAGCGCGGTCCGACACGTTGGCCGCGGTTTCAGCGGCAAATGCATAGTCGAGTCCATGGTAAATTTCATCGGAGATGACCCGGATGCCTTCCGCTTCGGCGACCGCGATCAGCCGCGTTAGCGCGTCCACATTCATCATGGTGCCGGTCGGATTGGCTGGACTTGCAATCACGACGCCCTTGAGCGGCTTGCGCTGGTGCGCCGCGAGCAGTGCTTTTGCCGACAAGGCCCACCGCGTTTCAGCGGATGTCTCGATGAGCACCGGCTCGCATCCGAGCGCCGAGAGTATGTGGCGATATGGCGGATAGCCGGGATTGGCCAAGGCGACACGGTCGCCCGGCTCGAACAGTGACAGGAATGCCAGAATGAAGCCACCGGAAGATCCGGTGGTCACGACGACACGGGCCGGATCAAGAAGGAGATCGTAGGCATCCCTGTAGTGGCGTGCGATACGCGCCCGCAGTGATGCTATTCCCAGCGTCTCCGTATAGCCGATGCGCCCGTGTGCAAGCACGGCTTGTGCCGCTCGGATGGCCGTCGCCGGCGCCGGGGCGGCCGGCTGCCCGACCTCCATGTGGATGATATTGGCGCCCTGCGCCTCGCGTTGCGCCGCCGCCGCCATGACATCCATGACGATGAACGGTGGCACATCGCTGCGTTTCGATGGTGCTAATAGCCTTTTTGCCGCATCAAGCATCGTTTTTGGCCGATTGGGCCTTGTTTTCCTGCCCCGCTGCCGCCGCATTCCCCGGTTTGCTTGCGTCCAGCGCCGTCATGACCGGGTCGTGATCGCAGGCTGCGTTGACCGCCTGTAAGGGCGTCAATAGTTTCACGCGCATTCGGTGCACATCGGCATGTCCTTGGACGGCACACCTATCAGGACGCGGCGCAGGGCGCCAGCAGCCCGGGCGATCGCCTTGCTCACCGCGGTCGCCGTCGGCACCGCCGGGATCGCGCCGGCACGCGCTCAGGATAGCGCGACGCGCGGGCTGCCGATCATTCGCGACGCCGAGATCGAGCAATTGCTGCGCGACTATGCGCAGCCGGTCCTGCGGGCGGCGGGGCTTGCAAAGCAGAATGTGAGGGTGGTGGTCCTGAGCGAGCGCTCGTTCAACGCCTTCGTGATGGATGGCCGGCATATCTTCATCAATGCCGGCGCGCTGTTCGACGCCAAGACCCCGAACGAAGTCATTGGCGTCTTTGCCCACGAGACCGGACACCTTGCGGGCGGTCACCTGCAGCGATTGCGCGAACAGCTTGCTTCCGCGCAGACGGCATCGATCATCGCGCTGCTGGCCGGCCTTGGCGCGGCAGTCGCCGGTTCCCGTGCCGGAGCAGGTGGCGCCGATGTTGGAATGGCCGCGATCATGGCGCCGCAGCAGGCGATCATGCGCACGGTGCTCGCCTACGTCCGCACGCAGGAAGATCAGGCCGATCACGCAGGCGTGAAATTTCTTAACGCGACAGGCCAATCGCCGCGCGGCATGGTCGAACTGTTCAAACGGCTGAGCAGCGAATCATTATTCAATTCGCGTTACATCGACCCCTATATGCAAACCCATCCGATGCCGGCTGAACGCGTCGCTGCACTCGAAACCGTCGCCAGAGCCAGCCCCTACTGGGATCGCAAGGATCCTCCCGAGCTGCAGCTCCGCCATGACATGATGCGCGCCAAGCTTTCAGGCTTTCTGGAACGGCCAGACACCGTCGCGCGGCGCTACCCGGCCACTGACCATAGCCTGCCGGCCCGTTACGCGCGCGCGATCTCGACCTATCGGAACTCCGACCTGCGGCAGGCGATTGCGCAAATAGATTCACTCATCCAGGTGCAGCCAAACAACCCGTATTTCTACGAGCTCAAGGGCCAGGCGCTGCTGGAAGGCGGACATCCGTCGGAAGCCATCGCTCCGCTTCGGCACGCCGTCCAGCTGTCGCACAACAATGCGCTGGTAGAGATCCTGTTGGCACAGGCGCTCAATGCCACCGGCAATGCGAAACTTTCCGAGGAAGCCGTCGCGATGCTCCGCTCCGCAATTGTGCGCGAGCCGGAGGCCCCGGATGCCTATTCGCAGCTCGCCGTGGCGTACGGCCGCAAAGGTGATCTGGCCAATGCCGATCTTGCTTCCGCGCAGGCCGCCTTCAGCCGCGGCGACATCAAGACCGCACGTCAACTGGCCGCCCGCGCCAAGACTCGTCTTCCGGTCGGCTCTCCGGCATGGGTGCGGGCCGACGACATCGTCAATGTCAAGCCGCCCAATGCCAACGCCGGCCTCCATTAGTCACAGGGACAAAGAACCATGAATTCGATTTCGCGCTCTTTCGCGGCCACCTGTGCGGTCATATTGACCCTAGCGGCAGCGCCGAGCTCAAATGCTGACGAGTTCTCGTCCAGTCAGCGTAGCGAGGTCGAGCGTATTGTCCGCGAGTACCTGATCGCACACCCTGAGGTGCTTCAGGAGGCAATGAACGAGCTCGACAAGCGGCAGACAGTGGCGCAAGCGGAGAAGCACAAGGCCGCGATCAAGCAATATTCGGACGCCTTGTTTAGCTCGCCGCGGCAGGTCGTGCTGGGCAATCCGAACGGCAACGTCACCTTCGTTGAGTTCTTCGACTACAATTGCGGTTACTGCAAGCGCGCCATGGACGACATGCTCACGCTGCTCAAGGACGACCCGAAACTCAAGGTCGTCCTGAAGGAATTCCCCGTGCTCGGACCGGGCTCGGTCGAGGCAGCGCAGGTAGGGGTTGCGGTCCACATGCAGGATAAGACGGGCAAGAAGTACCTCGAATTCCATCAGAAGCTGCTCAGCGGGCGCGGTGAAGCGAACAAGGCACGCGCGCTGGCTGTCGCCAAGGACATCGGCCTCGACATGGCCCGACTCGAAAAGGACCTGGCGAGCCCCGAGGTGAAGGCGGCCTTGCAGGAAAGCTTCAAGCTCGCCGAAGCGCTCGGGCTCAACGGCACGCCGAGTTACGTGATTGGCGACAACGTCGTTGTCGGCGCGGTCGGGCTCGATGCACTCAAGGAGAAGGTCAACACTTCGCGCTGC
Organism: Pseudolabrys sp.; assembly: GCA_040512415.1. Taxonomy (GTDB): domain Bacteria; phylum Pseudomonadota; class Alphaproteobacteria; order Rhizobiales; family Xanthobacteraceae; genus Pseudolabrys. The sequence goes on from JBEVFG010000027.1 coordinate 15,029, forward strand.
GGCAAGCCGAACTGCTGAACGGCGGCAAGTCTCTCAATAGGGGTCGATAACGTCGATAACTCCGGCCGCCGCGGTATCCTGCGGCGGCTATTTTTGCGTCAAAAGTGATAACGGAACAAAGTTCCCGCGGGGCAGTTGTTGCGCGCATGTACACGTTCGGGATGGAAGAGGAATACTTCCTGTTCGACGCCAAAACGCGCCATGCGGTGCGTCGCGCGAACAAGAAATTCCTTGCACTTGCGCAAAAGCAGCTTGGCGACCGCGTCATGACCGAGATGCTGCAATCGCAGCTCGAGGTCGCCACCCCACCCTGTGCCACCATGGACGAGGCGCGCGGCCATCTCAGGCACTATCGCCAGACGCTCGCAAAGGCGGGCGCGGCGCACAAGCTTGGCCTCGCCGCCATGGGAACCTTTCCCCTCGCCTTCTGGCCGGAGCAGATGGTGACGCGCAAGGCGCGTTACGGCGCCATCATGGACGACCTGCAGATGATCGGTTACCGCAATATGTTGTGCGGGATGCATGTGCACGTCGCGGTGCCGGACGTCGACACTCGCATCAACTTGATTATGCGGCTGACGCCTTACCTTCCGCTCCTGCTCGCCCTTTCGACCTCCTCGCCGTTCTGGCAAGGCCACCTGACCGGTCTCGTCGGTTACCGGCTGGCTGCGTATGATGAGTTGCCGCGTACGGGATTGCCTGAACTCTTCCGCACCAATGAGGATTATCGCGAATTCATCTCCGCGTTGACCTGGGCAAAAATTATTCCGGACGCAAGTTATATCTGGTGGGCCATACGGCCCTCGCTCAACAATCCGACCATCGAGTTGCGTGTCGCCGACAGCTGCACGCGGCTCGAGGATGCCATCGGCATCGCAGCGCTTTTCCGCTGTCTCGTGCGCGCGCTCGATCGCGATCGTGCGCTGAATGCAGGATTCGATCGCGTCGGCCGCGCTATCACGCAAGAGAACAAATGGCACGCACAGCGTTACGGCATCGCTGCAACATTCGTCGAGCCTTTTTCCCGCTCACCGCTCACACTCCCGCAGTGGCTTGACCAGGTCATCGACTTTATCGCCGAAGATATCGAGGCACTCGACTGCGCCGGTGAAATCAGGCGCCTGCATGCCATTGTCGCTCACGGCACGAGCGCCGACCGGCAGATCGAAATATTCGGAAAGGCCAAGTCCGCCGGCCGCCGAGGGTTAACGGCGCTCAAGGACGTCGTCGATTGGGCGGCATCCGAGACTCAGGCGATTTGCGGGCCAAAACCGCGGACCTGATGGCGGTTCGGGCTTCCCCTTATCCTCGCGGCCACCTATAAAGTTCGGCAATTTCTCGCGCACGGAGCCCCCTCGCGCGAGCTCGGCGGGGACCTCATGGCCAAGACGATCTACGTCCTCAACGGACCCAATATGAACCTGCTCGGCACGCGCGAGCCCGAGAAATACGGGCGCGCCACCTTGGCCGACGTTGAGAAGCTTTGCGCGGACACGGCGAAGCGCTTCGACATGGATGTCGTCTGCCGTCAATCGAATAAGGAGGGCGAACTGGTCGACTGGATTCAGGAGGCGCATTCCAAGAAAGCTGCGGGGATCGTGATCAACCCGGCTGGCTACACGACGACATCGATTGCCATCATGGATGCACTGTTGGCCGTGCAGGCGACAGTGCCCGCGGTCGAAATCCACATCACCAATATCCACCAGCGCGAAGCCTTCAGGCACAATTCGTATATTTCCAAGGCGGCAAAGGCGGTGGTCGCCGGTTTCGGCGTCAACGGCTATGTGCTGGCGATCACCGGCCTCGCCGGCCTCGTCGGTGCCAAACAGAAAAGTTGAGCGCGCCGGATGGGCAAATCACCCAAGTCGATCGTCGACCATGAACTCATCCACGAACTGACCAAGCTCCTGGATGAGACCGGTCTGACCGAAATCGAGATCGAGCAGGATGGCCGGCGCGTACGTGTGGCGCGCGGCGCGACGGCCACCGCAGCGCCTGCCGCCGTGCGCGTCGAAGTGGCGCCGGCACAATCTGCGGCGGACACCGTAGCCAAGCCGATCGATCCGTCCAAGCATCCCGGCGTCGTCATTTCGCCGATGGTCGGCACCGCCTACGCGGCCTCAGAGCCGGGCGCCAAGCCCTTCATCGACGTCGGCAGCACGGTCAAAGCCGGCGACACCCTCCTGATCGTTGAAGCGATGAAGACGATGAACCAGATTCCGGCCCCGCGCGCCGGCACCGTCATCCAAATTCTTTTCGAGGACGGTCAGCCTGTCGAGTTCGGCGAGCCGTTGGTGATTATCGAGTGATGCCGATACGCGTTACCTCGTTACGTTGTCATTCTGGGGAGGCCACAAAGCGGCCGTCTCGAAGTGTTCGATAAGATCCTGATCGCCAATCGCGGCGAAATCGCTCTGCGCGTGCTGCGCGCCTGCAAGGAGCTCGGGATCCCGACGGTGGCGGTGCACTCGACAGCCGACGCGGACGCCATGCATGTGCGTTTCGCAGATGAGAGCGTCTGTATCGGCCCACCCGCCGCGAAAGACAGTTACCTCAACATCCCCTCAATTCTTTCGGCATGCGAGATCACGGGCGCAGATGCCGTTCATCCCGGTTACGGATTTTTATCCGAGAACGCGCGCTTTGCGGAAATCCTTGCCGAACACGGCGTGCAGTTTATCGGGCCGAAGCCCGAACATATCCGCACTATGGGTGACAAGATCGAGGCCAAGCGGACCGCGAAAAAGCTCGGCATTCCGGTCGTGCCCGGCTCGGAGGGCGGGGTGAGTTCCGACCAGGAAGCGAGCAAAATCGCGAGCGAAATTGGCTTCCCGGTGCTGATCAAGGCGGCTGCCGGCGGCGGCGGGCGGGGAATGAAGGTTGCCCGTTCTGATGCCGAGCTATCGACCGCGCTTTCGACCGCCCGCGCCGAGGCCAAGGCCGCGTTCGGCGATGACGCAGTCTATATCGAGAAATATCTCGAGCGCCCCCGCCACATCGAGATTCAGGTGCTCGGTGACGGCCATGGAAATGCCATCCATCTCGGCGAGCGCGACTGCTCCTTGCAGCGGCGTCACCAGAAGGTCTGGGAGGAAGGCCCTTCTCCCGCGCTCAATGCCAGCACGCGCGAGACGATCGGCGAGACGGTCGCCAAGGCAATGTGCGAGATCGAGTATCTCGGTGTCGGCACCGTCGAATTCCTGTATGAGGACGGCAAATTCTACTTCATTGAGATGAACACACGCATTCAGGTCGAGCATCCGGTGACCGAGATGATCACCGACATTGACCTGATTTTCGAGCAGATCCGCGTTGCCGCTGGAACCAACCTCGCCATCAAGCAAAGCGACGTGAAATTTCACGGCCACGCCATCGAATGCCGCATCAATGCAGAGAATCCGATCACTTTCCGTCCGTCGCCGGGGAAAATCCTGCACTACCACCCGCCTGGAGGCCTCGGTGTTCGCATCGATTCCGCGGTCTATCAGGGCTACACGATTCCGCCCTACTACGATTCACTCGTCGGCAAGCTGATCGTGCATGGAAAGACGCGCACCGAATGCTTGATGCGGCTCAAGCGCGCGCTCGATGAAGTCGTGGTCGACGGAATTGAAACGACGTTGCCGCTCTTCCGCGCGCTGGTGCGCGAAAAAGACGTCATCGACGGCAATTATCACATTCACTGGCTGGAGCAGTTCCTCGCGCGCGGCGGCATCGAGGACTAAGCCGGCGCGGCGCGGCCACCTGTGAGGCGCGGCAACAGCGCGCAGATATCGTTGGGGTCATAAGGCTTGGCGACGAACAACGAGCGCGGCACCAGCGGCGATATTTCGGAAAGCTTGTAGCGCCCCGAGAGACGATCGGCATCTCGGGCCGCAGTTCGCGCGCCCACTCGGCAAGCTCGGCACCGTTCATGCCACCGGGCAGATTGATATCGGTGAACAGCACGTCGACGTTGGCGCCCGATTTGAAATAGCGCAGCGCTTCGTCCGCCGTCGCGACTTCGTGCACGCGAAAGCCGGACTCGCTCAGACAGTCCCCGACCAGATTGCTGATCATCACCTCGTCTTCAACCACCAAAACCGAAATAGCGGCCGGCGTCCGGCTCATTCCCTGGTCTCCCCGTTGGTTTGGCTCCCGCCTGCGTCCCCCGACACAGGCCCCAGCATACGAAAGTTTGCTGCATTTCGGGTGTGGAAAGCGTTAACAGATCGGGTTCCGAGACCCCTGTTTCCTTCCCGTGTTTGCGGTACCGTAGGACAGGCTCGCGCCATGGCAAACCGCGAAAACACTCTCATCGAGATCACGCCGGACGTGCTGCTGAAGGCGTACGCCTGCGGGATTTTTCCGATGGCGGAAAGTGCCGACGACCCCGCACTCTACTGGATCGAGCCGGACATGCGGGGGGTCATTCCGCTGCGGGGGTTTCATCTTCCGGCTCGTCTCGCCCGTACCGTCCGCTCCACGCGCTATACGGTCGATATTGACCGCGACTTCGACGCGGTCATCGAAGGCTGCGCTGAACCCAAGCAGGACCGCGCACGCACCTGGATCAATATCCGTATTCGCCGCATATACCGGTCGTTGTTCGATCACGGTCACTGCCACACGGTAGAGGTCTACGACGGCGATCATCTTATTGGCGGATTGTACGGCGTGTCGCTCGGCCGCGCTTTCTTCGGCGAGAGTATGTTCCATCGCGCGCGCGACGCCTCGAAGATCGCACTCGTTCATCTCGTCGCACGCCTCAAGCTGGGCGGCTACCGGTTGCTCGACACTCAATATGTTACCGAGCACCTAAGGACGTTCGGTGCCGTCGAAATTCCGAAGCGCCGCTATCACCGGCTGCTCGAAGAGGCGTTGCATGGCGATGCCGATTTTGCCGCTCTGCCTGTCACGCGGACAATCAGCGGCGAAGAAGCGCTCTCGATTCTTCGCAACCGCGAGTGATTAGCGCACCGGCGGCGGGAAGAAGCCGGGCGGCGGCGGCGCGCGCTGCGGCTGTGGCGGCGGCGATGTGCGGCGCTGCTG
>JBEVFG010000028.1:0-4372 GCA_040512415.1 Pseudolabrys sp.
GCGTCACAGCAACGTCAACGGTATCATCGTCGGCAACGAGACGATCTACCGCGATGAGCAAAAAGTCAGCGACCTGATTCAGATGATCCAGCGCGTGAAGCGCTCGACCAACGTTCCGGTCACCACCGGCGAAATATGGCACGTCTGGATCGAGCATCCCGAACTCGTTTCCGCCGTCGACTATATTGCCGCGCACATTCTTCCTTACTGGGAAGGCTTCCCGGAGACGCAGACGGTCGAACAGACCGTCATCATCTACGACAAGCTGCGCAAGGCATATCCCGGCAAGCGGATCGTAATCGCCGAGTTCGGCTGGCCGAGCGCAGGCTACAACATGCATCGAGCCAATCCCGGCCGCATCGAGCAGGCCGTCGTGCTGCGCGACTTCGTAGCGCGCGCCGAAGCCTACGGCATGGACTACAACATCGTCGAAGCGATCGACCAGCAGTGGAAGACGAATGAAGGCGGGGTCGGACCCTATTGGGGAATTTTCGACGCGTCGCGCCATCCCAAATTCAGCTGGACCGGCCCGATCACCGAACCCGATCATTGGAAGCTTGCGACAATTGCCATTCTTGTGAGCGTGCTGCTCTCGCTGCCGCTGCTTGCGATGAGTGCCGTCACGTTGTGGCAAGCCACAATGCTCACGGGCGCCGCGAACGTCGTGGGCGCTTGGTTCGCCGCCGTGTTTGCATACTGGAACGGCCACTATTTCGTTCCGGGTGCTGCGTTCGCGCTTGGCCTCGGCATAATTCTACTGATCCCATTGATCATCATTGCGCTCGCGCGCATCGAGGAAATTGCCGCCGTCGCTTTTGGCCGCAAACCGCTGCGCGTGATCGGCAGCCCGCCGCTCGTCCCCGAGGCCTATGCACCGAAAGTTTCGATCCATATCCCGGCGTATAATGAGCCGCTCGAGATGCTCAAACAGACGCTCGACGCGGTCTCACGGCTCGCCTACCCGAATTTTGAGTGCATCATCGTCATCAACAACACGCCCGATCCGGCCATGTGGCTTCCGGTCGAAGAACACTGCCGCCTGCTTGGCGACCGCTTCAAATTCGTGCGTGACGACAACCTCGCTGGCTTCAAGGCAGGCGCATTGCGTCTCGCCCTGGCGCATACGGCCGCGGATGTCGAGGTGATTGGCGTCATTGACGCTGACTACGTGGTGCAGCCCGATTGGCTCAAGGACCTTGTGCCGCTGTTCAACGACCCGACGGTCGGCCTCGTCCAGGCGCCGCAGGATCACCGCGATGGCGAGCGCAGCGTCATGCACCACGCGATGAACGGCGAATATGCCGGCTTCTTCGACATCGGCATGGTTCAGCGCAACGAGTTCAATGCGATCATCGTGCACGGCACGATGTGCCTGATCCGGCGCCAGGCGATCGAGGCAGCCGGCGGCTGGTCAAGCGACACAATCTGCGAAGACACGGATCTTGGGCTCACTCTGCTCGAACTCGGCTGGAAGACGCATTACACCAATCGTCGTTACGGCCACGGACTGCTGCCGGACAGCTTCGAGGCCTACAAGAAACAGCGCAACCGCTGGGCCTATGGCGGCTTCCAGATCATGAAGAAGCACTGGCGCCGGTTTCTGCCCGGCGCCAGCCGGCTCAACCGCGATCAAAAGCGCGAATTCGCGCTCGGCTGGCTCAATTGGCTCGGCGCCGAGAGCATCGGTGTGGTGGTGGCGATCCTGAATATCATCTGGGTGCCGGTTGTTGCGTTCCTCGACATCGCCGTACCTGACCGCATTTTGACGACGCCGATCATCGCCAGCTTCATCGTCTCAGTCGTGCATTTCGCCACGCTCTACAAATTGCGCGTGCGGCCGCGCATCGGTCAGCTGCTCGGATCAATCTTCGCGGCGATGTCGGTACAGTGGACGGTTGCCCGCGCCGTCGGCTTTGGCGTGATCAGGGACCGTCTGCCCTTCGTACGCACATCGAAAGGCGGACTGCGCCGCACCACGGACTTCCACGCATTCTGGGAAGCGGTGCTGGCAGGGTTGCTGATCCTCGGAGCGATCGTGCTGGTCTTCACGAACTACAAGGAAGTGCGTGAGATCAACATCTTCGCACTGGTGCTGGTCTTGCAAAGCCTGCCGTTCATCGCGGCCGTCGGGCTTGCGGTGATCGAGCGAACGCAGCTCAATGACTTCGCCTATTGGCGCAACGTCGAGGCGCGTGTCACGCGCCTGCTTCCGGTCCTGCGCCGCAACGGCGCGCTGGCAAAAGCCCCGCAGCCCGTCCCGACACAGAACCCCGGCGAACTCGTCCAGTAAGGTCCGCTGCTAGGCAGGCAACGCCGTTTCGACCAGCTTCACCCAGTACGATGTGCCAAACGGGATCGCCTCGTCATTGAAATTATATGACGGGTGATGCAGCCCCGCGCTCGCGCCGTTGCCGATCCAGATAAAGGCACCGGGCCGGGCGTTGAGCATGAAAGAAAAATCCTCCGCGCCCATCATCGGCGGCAGCCCGGTATCGACTTTGTCCTGACCGGCAATCTGGCCGGCGACCGACGCCGCGAACTCCGTCTGCTTGTCGTGGTTCACCAGCACCGGGTAGCCGCGCTTGTAGGTGAGCTTGGCCTTTGCGCCGTAGGCAGTGGCCGTGCTTTCCACGACCACAGGCAGACGTTTCTCCAGGAGATCGCGGACCTCAGGGGCGAGACTGCGCGCGGTGCCGCGCAGCTGCACGGTCTGGGGAATGACGTTGTCGGTATTGCCGGCGCGGAACATGCAGATCGATACGACCGCGGACTTGAGCGGGTCGACATTGCGCGAGACGACCGACTGAAGCGCGTTGATGATCTGCGCGCCAACGAGAACCGTGTCGACGCCGAGATGCGGTCGCGCCGCATGGGCGCCGACACCCTCGATATCGATGGTTAGCGCGTCGGCGGCCGCCATCATCGGTCCGGGACGGATCCCGAATGCGCCGACGGGCATCCCTGGATAGTTGTGCATTCCGAAAACTTCCTCGATTCCGAAACGATCCATCAGCCCATCGTCGACCATGGCCTTGCCGCCTCCGCCGCCTTCTTCCGCCGGCTGGAAGATGACAACGGCCGTGCCGGTGAAATTCCGGGTTTCCGTGAGATAGCGGGCGGCACCGAGCAGCATGGCGGTATGGCCGTCATGGCCGCAGGCGTGCGTCTTTCCCGGAACGGTCGACTTGTACGGCAGGTCGTTCGCTTCCTCGATCGGCAGCGCATCCATGTCGGCGCGCAGGCCGATGGTCTTGCCGGACACGCCCTTCTTGCCGCGGATAACGCCGACCACGCCGGTGCGCCCGAGACCGGTCACGACCTCGTCGCAGCCGAACGCCTTGAGCTTCTCTGCGACAGACCCCGCCGTGCGGTGCACGTCGTACTGCAGCTCGGGGTGCATGTGTAGATCGCGCCGCCACTCGGTAATGTCGGCATGAAGGTCGGCGACGCGGTTCACGATCGGCATGATCTCGCTCCTTGGCGACCCCAGTGTAGCAAATCACCGGGCACGGGCGCGAGTTCAGGAAATAGGCTGGATTGGCCTATTGACCGGGCAAGTCGCCGCCCCTACACCGACCACAATCCTGGCAACGGGCGCGTAGCTCAGTGGTAGAGCAACTGACTTTTAATCAGTAGGTCGATGGTTCGATCCCATCCGCGCTCACCAAATTCGTCCGGCACTTCCCGTCAGAAGAATCAGCAATTCGACGCTGAGGAACACGCCGCCATATGCGGCTGGCGAAGGGCAGGTCTGCGTCCGACACCAGCAAGCAGCAAACGCTTGGAAATGCGGCCGTTAGCGGGACGCTTGCCGCGGGCTGCTTAAGATTAATGGTCTGACCGCCTTGCGCCGATGAGCAAATAAATCTAGCGAGTTCACATCTCGTTGGAGAATTCAATGCGAATGCCTCTTCTTGCCTACTTCCTGGTCATGGGAATTATTCTTTTTAGCGGTTTGATCTTGGTGAGCAGCCAGCTTGAATCGAAGTCGCTGCCAGTGTCTCAAAGGATCGGCGTTCCGCCGCCTTTCAAAGCCCAGCCGGATGCGAATGGATCACCGGCAGGCACGGTGAATTCTACCGTCGAATAGTCGGCGGTGACTGGCTTTTACAAACCGCGTCGATTTAGTTTGCCGGCGAACCCGAACGCTTGCCGTTGGACGGTGACTGCCCGATGACCGCGGCGAGCGGAACGAGGTGGCGCGGGACGATGACGCGCTGGTTCGCCACGAGCGCGGCGCCCTCCGGAATCTGATTGATCTGCGTGAGCGCCCAGAGCGGCACGCGGTAATTGATCGCAAGCGTCTCCAGCGTGTCGCCCGCCCTGACAACAGCCGGCATGCCGCTGTCCCACAAATCGACCGCGGCATCGG
>JBEVFG010000029.1:0-3986 GCA_040512415.1 Pseudolabrys sp.
AACCTCACGCACGTGCCGTACAAAGGGGCCGGCCCCGCACTCAACGACCTGATCGGTGGTCACGTCGAATTCTATTTTTCAGGTTTTCCGGCAGCGGCACCGCATTTGAAGGCTGGAAATCTGAAGCTTCTGGCCCTCTCGTCAGCCACGCGCTCGCCGGCGGCGCCCGATGTGCCGACTGTCGCCGAGGTGACCGGTATCAAGGACTACGATTTCACACTTTGGGCCGGGTTTTTTGCGCCGCGCGGCACGCCGCAGCCGATCATCGATCGGTTGAATAAAGAGATTAACACCGTGCTCGCACAGCCCGAAATCAAGGCTCGCCTGGAGGCTGCGGGGGCGGTCGTGACGCCCATGTCGGTCGCGGAGTTCAAGGCGTTTGTACACGGCGAGAGCGCGAAATACCTCAACGTCATCAAGGAAACCGGCGTAACATCGCAATAGTTGACCGCCGAATACTAGGTATTCGGTTGCCGAAGGCCCCGAACGCTCGCGTTTTCAGCCATTTCTGCTTGACTTGCCGGGGTCACGCCGATACATACCGCACACTTTTCGGCAGGCGGTGAGCTTTGCTTGCTCGGAACGGCCGCCCGATTAACCCTTTGAGAGCGTTGCGTTTTCTCGAAAGGTGATTGGGTACAACGCCTCGACGAATAAAGCTCAGACGCTGCCTCTGACAGCACCTGTCAGACTTTGAGAGTGAACGGCCGCGGTGTTTAACCGCAACGCGTCCGTCCGAACGGAAGAGCGCCCTGCCGCGGTTGGCGGATGGCGCGATTTCGTTTTGCGCGTGGAAAAGTCGCGCGAGGTTACGTGCGCCATTGTTCCGCGCACACCGATGCCGGGGCGATAAGCCCGATACGACGTGGACGAGGGTGATGTCCGCACGAAATTAAACGAGGGGCGGTGCGGACAGTTTTGTTTGCGCAGCATCCGCAGACTGAAGGTAGCGAAGGCAAAATGCCGACGATCAACCAGTTGATTGCCAAGCCGCGACACCCGCTCAAGGCGCGCAATACAGTGCCGGCTCTGCAGGCGTCACCGCAGAAGCGTGGTGTCTGCACGCGCGTCTACACAACGACGCCGAAGAAGCCGAATTCGGCTTTGCGGAAGGTGGCGAAGGTACGGCTCACCAACGGGTTTGAGGTCATCGGCTACATCCCGGGCGAAGGCCATAACTTGCAGGAGCATTCGGTCGTGATGATCCGCGGCGGCCGCGTGAAAGACCTGCCGGGCGTGCGCTATCACATCCTGCGCGGCGTGCTCGACACGCAAGGCGTGAAGAACCGCAAGCAGCGCCGTTCGAAATACGGCGCCAAACGGCCCAAGTAAGGATCAGCGTCATGTCCCGCCGTCACGCCGCCGAAAAACGCGAGATCATCCCGGACCCGAAGTTCGGAAACGTCGTCGTCAGCAAGTTCATGAATGCCATTATGTACGATGGCAAAAAGTCGGTGGCGGAAGGCATCGTCTACGGCGCACTCGAGACGATCGAAAGCAAGACCAAGCAAAATCCAATCACAGTTTTCCAGCAGGCGCTCGACAACGTAATGCCCTCGATCGAGGTGCGTTCGCGTCGTGTCGGTGGCGCCACCTATCAAGTGCCGGTCGAAGTGCGCATATCGCGCCGCCAGGCACTCGGTATCCGCTGGATTATTGCGGCCGCGCGCGAGCGCAACGAACGTACGATGACCGAACGGCTCTCAGCTGAGCTGCTCGACGCATCCAATAACAGGGGAAACGCAGTCAAGAAGCGCGAGGACACCCACAAGATGGCGGAAGCCAACCGGGCCTTCTCGCATTACCGCTGGTGACAGCAGAAGAAAGAATCGAGGACTGATCCCCTATGCCCCGCAGCCACCCAATCGAGGACTACCGCAACTTCGGCATCATGGCGCACATCGATGCCGGAAAGACGACGACGACCGAGCGGATCCTCTATTACACCGGCAAGAGCCACAAGATCGGCGAGGTGCATGAAGGCGCCGCGACGATGGATTGGATGGAGCAGGAGCAGGAGCGCGGCATCACGATCACGTCGGCCGCGACCACCGCTTTCTGGAAAGAAAAGCGCCTCAACATCATTGACACGCCCGGACACGTCGACTTCACCATCGAAGTGGAGCGCTCCCTGCGCGTGCTCGACGGCGCGGTATGCGTGCTCGATTCCAACCAGGGCGTAGAGCCTCAAACCGAGACCGTCTGGCGTCAGGGCGACAAGTACAAGGTTCCGCGCATCGTCTTCGCCAACAAGATGGACAAGATCGGTGCCGACTTCTTCAAATGCCTTGACGACATCAAGACCCGCCTCGGCGCAAAGCCGGTGGCTATCCAGCTTCCGATCGGTTCTGAGCAGAATTTCAAAGGCATTGTGGATCTGGTGCGCATGAAGGGCGTGGTGTGGAACGATGAATCCCTCGGCGCCAAATATCACGACATCGAGATTCCTGCCGACATGGCCGAACAGGCCAAGGAATACCACGACAAGATGATCGAGGCGGTCTGCGAACTCGACGACGATGCCGCGACCGCCTACCTCGAAGGCAAGATGCCCGACGAGGCGACGGTTAAGAAGCTGCTCCGCAAAGCCGTGATCACCAGCGCGTTCTTTCCGGTGCTGTGCGGCTCCGCCTTCAAGAACAAGGGCGTGCAGCCGCTGCTCGATGCGGTGGTCGACTATCTGCCGAGCCCGCTCGACGTGCCGCCGATCAAGGGAATCAATCCTGACAATGATGAAGAGGTCGTGCGCGAGCCAAAAGACAACGCGCCGCTGGCCTTGCTCGGCTTCAAGATCATGGACGATCCTTTTGTCGGCACGATCACGTTCTGCCGCATCTATTCAGGCACGCTCACCAGCGGCACCGGCGTCATCAATTCGACGAAGGAGCGCAAGGAGCGGATCGGCCGCATGCTGCTGATGCATGCGAACAACCGCGAAGACATCAAGGAGGCCTATGCCGGCGACATTGTCGCGCTGGCGGGCTTGAAGGAGGTGCGCACCGGCGATACGCTGTGCGACCCCGCCAAGCCCGTGATCCTGGAAAAGATGGAGTTTCCCGATCCGGTCATCGAGATCGCGATCGAGCCGAAGTCGAAAGCCGACCAGGAAAAGCTCGGCGTCGCGCTTGCCAAGCTCGCCGCCGAAGACCCGTCATTCCGCGTTTCGACCGATCAGGAGAGCGGCCAGACCATTCTCAAGGGGATGGGCGAACTGCACCTCGATATCAAAGTCGACATCCTCAAGCGGACCTACAAGGTCGATGCCAATATCGGTGCACCGCAAGTCGCGTTTCGCGAAAAGATTTCGCAACGTGTCGAGCACGGTTACACCCACAAGAAGCAGACCGGCGGCTCAGGCCAGTTCGCGCAAATCAAGATCATTGCCGAGCCGACGCTGCCCGGCACGCCGTTCGAGTTCGAGAACGAGATCGTCGGCGGCGCGGTCCCGAAGGAATTCATCCCGGGTGTCGAAAAGGGCCTTGAGAGCGTCCTAGGCTCCGGCGTGGTGGCGGGCTTCCCGGTCGTCGACCTCAAGGTGACGCTGATCGACGGCAAATATCACGACGTCGACTCGTCCGCGCTCGCGTTCGAAATCTGCGCGCGCCAGTGCCTGAAAGAGGCGCTGCAAATGGCCAAGCCGGTGCTACTCGAGCCGATTATGAAGGTCGAGGTGGTGACGCCTGAAGATTACACCGGGTCGGTCATCGGCGATCTCAATTCGCGCCGCGGGCAGATTCAGGGCCAGGACATGCGCGGCAACGCCAACGTGATCAACGCGATGGTGCCGCTGATGAACATGTTCGGTTACGTCAACAATCTGCGGTCCATGTCTCAGGGCCGCGCCACATTCACGATGCAATTCGATCACTACTCGGAACTGCCGGCGAACGTGTCGGCGGAAGTGCAGAAAAAATTCGCGTGATCGGGAACGGATAACAGAAGGATCTGAACGGAGAGTTCCATGGCCAAAGAGAAATTCCAGCGAA
>JBEVFG010000030.1:0-8354 GCA_040512415.1 Pseudolabrys sp.
ATGACGAAGGCCGCAAGCGACAGCCCGGCGATCAGGTCGAGGCGCACGCTTTGCCGCGTGTGCGCGCGGATCCAGTGGGACGCCGGAAACCAGGCAAAACCTGTATCGTGTGTCTTTTCACTCATGCCGCCAGCCCCATTAACTCACGTTTATTGGCTGCGTCCGATATTTTTAATTTGTTGATTTACATCAATATTTGCCGATTGGCCCGAATGTTTGCGATCGGCTCGCGATGTTGGGCCAAGGTCCACTTCCCGACATATCGTGAAGCCCATAATCTTTTCACGCCTCGCAAAAAAACGAGGGTAGCTGGCTTCGCTCCCGGGGGAATTTGATGAGTGAAATTGAGGTCGTAAAAGCGTCTAAGGCCGCTAAGGGACATAGGCTGTTCCACAAGGTCGTGTCAGGCTCAGGGTCAAGCCTTCCAGGCGCATTTATCCTCGAGGACGGTCAGAAACTAGCGAAACGTGCTGTCCTTTCGGTGCGGCGCGGCCCGATCCGCTACCGGCGCAACGGCACCATTGTCTATGAAGGAGACCCTGCCGACTATATTTTCATGGTCGTGGACGGGATCGTTCGTCGCTGCAAGACCTTCCAGAATGGCACGCGCGCCATCGTGGCTTTTCATACGCCAGGCGAGCTCTTCGGCTGGACCGATGAAGTGAAACACGCGCTGTCGACCGAAGCGGCAACTGACGCGTTGGTCTTGTTTTTCAAGAGGAGCGCCTTGCTTTCGGTTGCGGCGCGGGAACAAAAGGTCGCGAATTTCTTGCTGACCTCAACAACGGGCGAATTGCGACGCATCCAGGAGCACTCGCTACTGATCAACCGCAGCGCAAAATGCAGGGTTGCAAGCTTTCTGCTCGATCTTTCGGCGCGAATTGACGAAATGTCGGATCTCGACCTCCCGATGTCGCACCAGGATATTGCCGATCATCTTGGGCTATCGATTGAGACAGTCAGCCGGACCATCACGGAGCTGGAGCGGGCCTGTCTGATCGAGCGTTTGTCAGCGCGGACCATCGTTCTCAGAAATCGCGCAGCGCTTGCACGCATTCTGAATTAGCCGTCGTTTCCTGCCCCACAAAAATAGTGGGCAGCAAGCCATTCGCCTCGTTGCGGCCGGCGGCGGAATGGGTGAGTGGCATCCCCCAACGTTCGTTCTGTCGCGCAAAAGCGTGATGACCGCCGTCTAGCTTTTGTCGCAATTTGGCAACATTGTTGTATAAAAGCATCAGTTATAAAAGGGGCCGATCCAAGCCCCTTTTCGGGACGAACGTGCATCGTGCTGCCTTCGCAGCCGCTTCCGCGACAGGAACGTATGAGCGTCGAACAGGCTGCAACCGCCGATACCGCACTCGCCGGCGCATCCGCAAAGCGCGGCGAAACGCGCATCCTTGGTCCGTTGGCCGTCGGGTTGGCGCTGCTGTCGGCGTTCGTGACGTTCATTGTCCTCGCCGATTTTACGCCGCTTTCGCCGACACACGACGTGGTGGTCTCGTTGCTTGCCGCAAACGCGGCCACGGTGCTGCTGCTGCTGGCGGTCATCGTCCGCGACGTCTGGCAGGTCGTGCAGGCACGCCGGACCGGACGGGCGGCCGCACGATTGCACGTCCGGATCGTCGGAATCTTTTCGTTGATCGCTGCGACGCCGGCAATCCTGGTAGCGATCGTCGCCAGCGTAACGCTCGATCGCGGCCTTGATCGGCTATTTTCCACCCGCACGCGTTCGGCAATCGAGAAATCATTGATCGTCGCCGAAGCCTACCTGCGCGACCACGCCCAGATCGTGCGGTCGGACATCATGGTGATGGCCTACGACATCGCACGCAATAAGGGTGTCTTCGACCAGGAGCCCGACAAACTTCGCCAGTTTCTGACTTTTCAGGCACAGGTCCGTGGCCTTGCCGCAGCCATCGTGCTCGACAAGGAGCTGAAAGTCATTGCGCGTGCGGATCTCAATATCAATCAGACATTCGCGCTGCCGCCACGCGATGCCCTGCCGCTTATTGGCAGTAAGGAACCGCAAGTCGTTCTGTTGCCGGACGCCAATTACGTCGCGGCCGTGGTCAAATTGGACCAGTATGAGGACTATTATCTTTATCTGACGCGATTGCTCGATCCACGTGTCGTCCCGCAACTTCAGGCAACCCGTGCGAGCGCGACAGAATATGCAGCACTCGAAACGCGCCGAGCCGGCGTGCAAGTGGCGTTCGCGCTGATGTACACCGTGATCGCGCTGACGGTGCTTCTCTCGGCGGTCTGGATCGGACTGAATTTTGCCAACCGGCTGGTTGCGCCGATCCGAAGGCTTATTGGCGCCGCGAATGCCGTTTCAACCGGAAACCTTTATGTGCGCGTTCCCGTGCGCCAGGCGGAAGGGGACCTGGCGCAACTCGGCGAAACGTTCAATCGGATGACGCAAGAGCTGCGGACGCAACGTGATGACATTATGCAGGCGCACGATATCATCGACAGCCGCCGGCGCTTCACCGAAGCCGTTCTGGCAGGCGCAAGCGCCGGCGTTATTGGCGTCGATGGACACGGCGCGGTCAGTATCCTCAACCGGTCGGCGGAAAAATTGATAGGCTGCATCGAAAGCGAGGCCCTCGGCAGGCCGCTTGCCGAGGCGCTGCCCGAGCTCGCCGATTTCATGGCCGCGGCCCGGTCAGGATCGTGGACACAGGATCAAATCACGATTAGCCGCAACGGCCGTGAGCGCAATCTTTCCGTCCGCGTCACAAGCGAACAGGCCGGGGACTCCGATCGCGGCTATGTGGTGACGCTGGACGATATTACGGAGCTGGTTGCCGCACAGCGCACTTCCGCCTGGGCTGATGTCGCCCGGCGCATCGCACACGAGATCAAGAATCCGCTGACCCCGATTCAGCTTTCGGCCGAACGGCTGCGCCGGAAGTACGGCAAAATGATCGAGGAGGACCGTGGCGTCTTCGAACAATGCACGGACACAATTGTTCGTCAGGTGGAAGATATTCGGCGCATGGTCGACGAGTTCTCGCATTTTGCGCGGATGCCGAAGCCCGTAATGACCGCTGAAGACGTCGCCGATGCAGTTCGGCAAACCGTGTTCTTGATGCGCGTGGGAAATTCTGAAATCCAAATCGATGCCAAAATCGGCGAGGACCCTATGCCCGCCCGATTTGACCGGCGGCTGATATCACAGGCGCTGACCAACATCATCAAGAATGCCACCGAGGCGATCGCGGCCGTTCCGCCCGAAGAGCTCGGCAAGGGCGCGATCCGCGTATTTGCGGAACGTGAAGGCGACGATGTCGTGATCGACGTGATCGACAACGGTATCGGTCTTCCCAAATCGAACCGCAGCCGGCTGCTCGAGCCTTACGTGACGACGCGGGAAAAGGGCACAGGATTGGGGCTAGCAATCGTCGGGCGCATCGTCGAGGAGCATGGCGGCAGCATCGAGCTGCGTGACGCCAGCGAAAAAATACCCGGCCAGCGGGGTGCCTGGGTGCGCATACGATTTGCCGCTGCCGGCAAGGCCGAACAGCCTCAGTCAGAACAACCAATGTCCGTAAGTGGGAAGTAGCCATGGCCTCTGAAATTCTGATTGTCGACGACGAGGCCGATATCCGCGATCTGGTGGCGGGAATCCTGCAGGACGAAGGCTATGTCACGCGCACCGCGCGTAACAGCGATGACGCGCTGAACGCGATCTTTGCGCGGCGGCCGAACCTGGTCTTTCTCGATATCTGGCTGCAGGGCAGCAAGCTGGACGGGCTGCAATTGCTCGAAGCCGTCAAGCAGGAGCATACCGACCTTCCAGTCGTCATGATTTCGGGCCACGGCAACATCGAAACCGCGGTCGCCGCGATCAAATTGGGCGCATACGACTTCATCGAAAAACCCTTCAAGGCGGACCGACTGGTCCTGGTCGCCGACCGGGCGTTGGAAAACTCACGGCTCAAACGCGAGGTCAGGCAACTCAAGCAACTGGCGCCGGTGCCGTCCAAGCTTGTCGGCCGGTCGGCCACCGTCGGCCAGTTGCGACAGGCGATCGAGCGCGTCGCACCGACTAATAGTCGCGTGCTTGTTGTCGGCCCATCCGGTGCAGGCAAGGAACTCGCGGCGCGGACCCTTCATCAGCAGTCAGGACGCGCAAGCGGTCCATTCGTCGTGATCAATGCCGCCGCAATTACGCCGGAGCGCATGGAGATCGAATTGTTCGGTGTCGACCAGTCGAACGGGTCGGAAGGGCGGAAAGCCGGCGCCCTGGAAGAGGCCCACGGCGGCACGCTCTTCGTCGACGATATCGCCGAACTGCCGCGCGAGACCCAGAACAAGATCTTGCGTGTGCTCGTCGACCAGACGTTTCAGCGAGTTGGCGGCAGCGCCAAGATTGCCGTCGATGTCAGGATTGTCTCGTCGACAGCGCGGAACCTTGAGGCCCTGATCGCCGAAGGCAAATTCCGCGAAGATCTCTATCACCGTCTGGCAGTGGTGCCGATCCGCGTTCCGCCTTTGGCTGAGCGACGCGAAGATATCCCGGATCTCGTCGAATATTTCATGGATCAGATTTCGCAGGCGACAGGATTGCCCAAGCGCCGGATTGGCGATGACGCCATGGCCGTTCTGCAATCGCATAACTGGCCCGGCAATGTCCGCCAGTTGCGCAACAACATTGAGCGGCTGATGATCCTGGCAGGCGGAGACCCGGAGGCCGTGATGAACGCGAGCATGTTGCCGCCGGATGTCGGCTCGATGGTCCCGAACATGCCGAACGGAAATGGCGGCGAGCATTTGATGGGGCTTCCGCTGCGCGACGCCCGGGAAGTGTTCGAGCGCGAATATCTGGTTGCGCAGATTAGCCGCTTCGGCGGCAATATCTCGCGTACAGCCGAATTCGTCGGCATGGAACGCTCGGCGCTCCACCGCAAGCTCAAGGCCCTTGGGATCGACTAGCCGGCCATGTCACGCATTACATACGTCAACGGCCGCTATGTGCCGCACGGCCAGGCAAAGGTCGCCGTCGAGGATCGCGGATATCAATTTGCGGATGGCGTTTACGAGGTTTGCGAGGTGAGGGGAGGCCGCATGATCGATGAGAGCCGCCACATGGCGCGGCTCGATCGATCGCTCAACGAACTACGGATCTCACGGCCGATGTCGCCTCGTGCGCTGGCCGTGGTGCTGCGCGAAACGATCCGGCGAAACCGGGTGCGCGATGGGATCATCTACCTGCAGGTCACCCGCGGCGTTGCGAAACGCGATTTTCCGTTTCCGGCCGAGAACACACGTCCGTCGCTGGTCGTAACCGCGCGCAGCAATGATCTCGACCGTTTCGAGCAAGTAGCTGCCGAGGGTGTCTCCGTCGTTACCGTTCCGGACATTCGATGGAAACGCGTCGACATCAAATCTGTCGCTCTGCTGCCGAACGTGTTGGCCAAGCAGACCGCACGCGAGCAAGGCGCGCGTGAAGCCTGGCTTGTCGATGCGAAAGGACGCATCACGGAAGGTTCTTCATCGAGCGCGTGGATCGTCAGCCGCGATGGCAAACTCATCACGCATCCGCTTGGAGAAGACATCCTTCCCGGCATTACTCGATCGGTCGTGATCGACATGATCAAGGCGCAGGGGCTTCCTTTCGAGGAGCGCACCTTTACGGTCGAGGAGGCCTACCAGGCGCGCGAAGCATTCATCACGTCGGCGAGCCAGGTCGTGCTGCCTGTGGTGAGAATAGATGGCCATTCGGTCGCAAACGGCGCCCCCGGATTGATCACCACGGCGCTCCGTCGCGATTATCACCGCTACGCGGAAATCGCCGTCTAGGTCGTTCGCACGACGTCGACAGGCTCGAACATCCTCATAGTTTCAAAGGTTTACGGGCGCTCGCATGAACTTGTGCTTGCGCAGGAACACGGCCTGCCATCTAATAGTATTTCCCGGGCCTCGCACCGCTACGCGTGGGGCAGAGTGGCGCATGCGCCTCAGGTCGCATGCGGAAGGACTTGGGCAACGAAAGGTCTCGCGCGTCAGACGCGAGCAAAAAATGGAAAAACGGCCATGGCAGCCGATCGTGCGCAAAATCTGCAAGACACTTTTCTCAATCACGTTCGAAAAAGCAAAATACCACTCACCATATTTCTGGTGAACGGTGTTAAGTTGCAGGGCGTGGTGACCTGGTTCGACAATTTCTGCGTTCTGCTGCGGCGGGACGGGCATTCGCAGCTTGTCTACAAGCATGCGATTTCGACCATCATGCCGGGACACCCGATCCAGCTCTTCGAAGGGGCCGACGAGCCGCCGGCCGGAGACAAAGTCTAATTGGAATTACGTCGACGTGATCAGGCGAGCGATCTCTTAAGCCCGGTAGCGTCGGGCGGCGAGAGTGGCCGTGCGATCGTCATTGAACCTTGGGTCAAGGCATCGCCGCGCCGAAACGCAGGCGCACAAGCGAGCACGCGTACGCCCGAAGCGCGCCTCGAGGAGACCGCCGGTCTTGCTCGCGCGATTGATCTCACAATCGTGCAGGCGGGGCTTGTCACGCTCAGCGACATCCGTCCGGCAACCTATATCGGCAAAGGCAAGGTCGATGAGATTGCCGGAATGGTGAAAAGCCTGTCGGCGTCGATCGTCGTCATGGATTGCCCGATCTCTCCCGTGCAGCAACGAAATCTTGAAAAGGCATGGAGCGCAAAGGTTATCGATCGAACGGGACTGATCCTCGAAATCTTCGGCCGGCGGGCGCGCACGCGGGAAGGGGCGTTGCAGGTCGAACTGGCGCATCTGACCTATCAGAAGAGCAGGCTGGTGCGGTCGTGGACGCATCTTGAGCGCCAGCGCGGTGGCTTCGGCTTCCTCGGCGGGCCAGGCGAAACCCAGATCGAAGCCGACCGGCGTGTGATCGAGGAGCGGATTGCGCGCATCGAAGCAGAGCTCGATAAGGTTAAGCGCACCCGCAAGCTTCACCGCGACAGCCGCAAGCGCGTGCCCTATCCGATTGTTGCGCTGGTCGGATACACAAACGCAGGGAAATCGACGCTCTTCAACTGGCTTACCGCCGCAACCGTCTTGTCGGCGGACATGCTGTTCGCAACACTCGATCCAACGCTACGCGCAGTGGAACTGCCGCGCGGCGTCAAAGCCATTCTGTCCGACACGGTTGGTTTCATTTCGGATCTGCCGACAATGCTGGTGGCGGCATTCTGTGCGACATTGGAGGAGGTCATTGAGGCGGACGTGATCCTGCACGTGCGCGACGTGTCGCATGGAGATTCAGAAGCTCAGCTGCATGACGTTGAAAAGGTGCTTGGCGAACTGGGCATCGCCGCTGCCGACAGGCGCCTGATCGAGGTATGGAACAAGATCGATTGCCTCGATACCGAGGCGCGGACGAGGGTACTCAATCTGGTGGAACGCAGATCCGCGGATCGCCGTCCGGTCGCCGTATCGGCGTTAATCGGTGAGGGCATGAGCGGCCTTTTGGCCGCTATCGAAGCGCGCCTGGGCGAAAGCCGGCAGACGATTGAGGTGTCGGTCGATCCTGCAGACGGCGCTGGCCTGAGCTGGCTTTACCGTCACTCCGAAGTGCTCGCGAAAGACGTGCATGATGACGGCCGACTGACCGTGACGGTGCGCGCGGATGTCGACAATGCGGCACGGGTGCGGGCAAAGTTTAATTCCTGAATTTACTTTTCGGCGGCTTTCGCCTCGTCCCAGAGCGCGTCCATTTCCGACAGGGTCGCGTCCTTCGGCATCTTTCCCCGCGCGGCCAGCGCGCGCTCGATTGACGCAAAGCGGCGCTCGAATTTCAGGTTGGTCTCGCGCAAGACACCTTCCGGATCGGCGCCCAGATGACGGGCGAGGTTGACCACCGCAAATAAAAGGTCGCCGACTTCGGCAGCCATTCGGTTGCCGTTGGCCCCATCAAGCTCGGCCTCGATCTCGTCCGCTTCCTCGCGGATTTTTGCGAGCACAGCGCGTGGATCGTTCCAGTCGAAGCCCACGCGGCCGGCCTTGTCTTGGAGCTTCAAGGCGCGGGTTAACGCGGGCAGGCCGACCGGAACGCCGGCTAGGGCGCCACCTGCGCCCTTCTCGCCGCGCTCGGCCTTTTCCTCGGCCTTGATGCGCTCCCACAAACCCTTAACGGCGTCCGCGGTCTTGCCGTCGGCGTCGGCAAAGACGTGCGGATGGCGCCGGATCAGCTTTGCGGTCAGCGCCTCGACGACGTCGCCGAATTCAAAGGCGCCTTGCTCCTGTGCCATTCGCGCGTGGAAAACCACCTGCAGAAGCAGATCGCCTAGCTCGTCCTTCAGGCCTGCAAGATCATCGCGCGCAATGGCATCCGCAACCTCATACGCTTCCTCAAGCGTATA
>JBEVFG010000031.1:0-2609 GCA_040512415.1 Pseudolabrys sp.
AACCACTGGCTCAGATTGGTCACATCAATAGGGCTGCGAATTTCTCGATGCGACTGCTCGACGCGGCTCAAGCAGATAGCGAATGGAGATCACCACTTGCGGCCCTCGCAAGAAGCATTGGGGACTGCAAACATCACGCGGTGCTTAAGTACGCAGCGCTGAGAGCGGCCGGCTTTGCGCCCGATGCTTTAAAGATCGTCGTTGTTGACGTCAGATCGACCCACCAGCAGCATGCCGTCGTCGCGATTCGCATCAAGGAGCGTCACTGGCTCATTCTTGACAATCGCACGTCGATACTGGTCGAAAGCTCCATGGCACTCGATCGCTATGATCCCCTTTACGAACTTGACCAAGATGGAATCCACCAATTCGCTCTACCATCGCGCTCGCCCCAAATGGTTGGTTCAATACAAAGGTCGCGACAACAATAACGAATCAATGGATGTCCGCTTTCGGGGGTTAAGCAACCGATAGTGGCTGATATGCCCGGATCATCCGGTGGCACGGGGCTATATTTTTGCGTCGCACATGTCCGCTTTCGGGGGCAAAGCGGACATGCCGTTATGCACTGCAAATGTCTGCTTTTGACCCAAAGCGGACATTCGGCTCTAGTTGTCTACCGGGTCCGCAGCGTTGCCGCGCAAACCTTTCAATTCGCCCTTCCCAATCTTTGTTTCCAGAGTTTGATTACTCCGGGCGCGGGTGAAATTGCAGACCGAGTTGCGGGCGTGGCTGCTTCGCGACGGCGAAACGTCGCAGTGAAATTGCAATGCGGGGATTATTTACCGACGCCGGCCATAATGAGGGCGAGGGCCAATAACAAGTTATCGGGGATGAGTGCGTCGATCCACGGCATCAAAACAAGAAATCCGATCGCACCGAGAAAAAGCATGCTCTGAGTTCCGATAGAGGCCTTACCCACCCGCCAGATGAAGAACAAAAGCGGGATCGCCGAGAGATAAATAAGCCCATACGTGACGCCATTGATGGTCATGCCCGCTTCGTAGCAACCGCCCGCGTGCAGGACTTGTTACTTCACGCCAAATGCTTGTTTGTCGCCGCCAGCTGCTAATGGCGCGCCGCGTGTGAACTGCGCCGGGAGCGGTTTCTTAGGTTGTACGCCATGCGCCGTTGCAACGGGCGACCACGCAGGAGTCCGTCTAGCGGCCTGGCCTTCCTCAGGTACGCGGGCCCGTCACCTGGCTTCGGTTTGCGCCTGCAAAATTTCCGGATGCACTCGTCAATAATAGCCAGTAACCCCGCGAAAACTGCAAGCACGCAGAGGAAAAGATACAGGTCAGGATCGTGCCAACTCATGTTCTGCTTCAGCACGACTCGCGTTAAAGGGCGGTAAAAGACGGCAGCGTGAGCCGAGAGGGCGGCTCGCAACGGGGAAATTGCGCCACCGCTGCCGTCACCGCCTTGGTAGCATCCGCGCGCGTATGGATCTTGTTGGCTCTCGCCAAATATCTGTTCGTTGCCGCCAGAGGCTGTGGCGTAAGCTGACAAAACTTTGTCGGGAAATCACAAGACCGAGCCAGCCAAGCGCATCTACACAGGGGTTGTGGCGTCACGATTCCCTGAGGTTTTAGTTATGCTTTCGGTTGGTTACTCGGCACTCCGCGCAGCGGTGGTGGCCGCTGCAGTTATGTTTGGAAGTTCGGCCTATGCCGTTACAGTTTCTTGTCCTGGTACTGATGCCACGACTGACCGCGAATTCGGACTTGACACAGCTGTTGCTGCCACCTGCCTTACCAAAGGATCCGGCAACATCAATGGGAACAATGATTTCATCAACCAACTTGGATATGTGAGCATCGACAAGACCGGCAATGATGACGCATTCGTTGGAGTAGACGGAGAGATTACAATCACTGGCAACCCCAATTCCGGTCACTTTACGCTTGCCCTTCCGGCCGGATACCAAAATTTCGTTTTGGTGCTTAAATCAGGCAACGGTCAACTCGACCCTGATTGGGTAGCATTCCTGCTTGCGCCAGGAACGACTGAGGGTGATTGGACAATTTCAGATCAAGGTTTGTCTCACGCCCTCCTGTACGCTCAGCCGGACGAGAACGTGTCCGAAAATCCAATTCCCGGCGCGCTGTGGCTATTCGGTACAGTGCTTGCGGGCGGCGCGGGCTATAGCCGCTGGCGCAAGAAGCGAAAGCAAGCTGCCTAATCTAATTTTGTTTGTGGCTGTGGCCAGGAAACCTCCGAGCGTAGTGCTCGGGGGTTTTCTGTTTATGGGGTTGCTGTTCACGATGTCCGCAATTGGCACTTAGCGGACGTGCCGCCAGCCGCACCGCGCGGCTCCAGGCGCGCACTCGGTTAGTGCCCCAGCGGGCCGCCGGCCTTCTTCCAGGCGTCGATGCCGCCCTGGATGTGGCAGGCGGTCGTTAGCCCGGCATCCTGGGCCGCCTGCACCGCCATCGCCGAGCGCTCGCCGAAGGCGCAGTAGAACACGATACGCTTGCCGGTCGCGGCCGCGAGCTCCTGCAGCATGCCGCCGGCGCAAATATGTTCCGGTAGCGCCGGGTAGGGCGCGTGCAGCGAGCCCGGGATGACGCCGTGCTTTTCCCGCTCGCTTTTCTCGCGCAAATCGACGA
>JBEVFG010000032.1:0-6927 GCA_040512415.1 Pseudolabrys sp.
GCAGCTGTGACCAGTAATCCACACCGTTAACCCATCATTAACGATAGGGCTTGAAGGCCGGAAATTTCGTTGCTTCTATCGCGGAATGAGTACGACCCTCATAGAGATTCGCCGCGCGAAGTCTTCGGATGCGGTCGACGTCGCCGAGACGCACGACGAGGCGTGGCGGACGGCCTATCAGGGAATCATCCCGGGCAACGAGCTCGACAAGCTGATCAACCGTCGTGGACCGGACTGGTGGGACTCCGCGATCCGCAAGGGCAGCCGTATCACCATCCTGCAGTTTGGCGAGCGCGTGGCGGGCTACGCCAATTACGGACGCAATCGCGCGCGCAGCCTCTTCTACGACGGCGAGATTTACGAACTTTATCTGCGCCCGGAGTTCCAGGGGCTCGGGTTCGGCCGCCGCCTGTTCACCGCGGCTCGCAGGGACCTCAATCAGAGCGGATTGAAAAGCCTGGTGGTGTGGGCGCTGTCCGATAACGAGCCGGCGATGGAATTCTATCGTGCCCTCGGCGGCCGTGCGGTCGCGCGTTCCTCGGAGCGCTTCGGCGCCAAGACGCTCGATAAAGTCGCCTACGCCTGGCAGGCGTAATCACACTTTCGGCTCCGGCAGGCCCTTCTGCGCGCAGGCAGCGCGCAAGGTGTTCAACAGCAGACACGCGATCGTCATCGGACCAACGCCACCCGGAACCGGCGTGACCGCACCGGCGACTTGCATCGCTTCCGCATAGGCGACATCGCCTACGATCCGTGATTTGCCCCCATCGCCCGGCGCGCGATTGATGCCGACATCGATGACCGTGGCACCGGGCTTGATCCAGTCACCGCGGACCATTTCGGCACGGCCGATCGCAGCAACGAGCAGATCGGCGCCGCGGCACACGGCCGGCAAATCATTCGTCTTCGAATGCGCAATCGTCACCGTCGCGTTTTCGGCGAGCAGCAACTGCGCGACCGGCTTGCCGACGATGTTGGATCGTCCGATCACCACGGCCGCAAGACCGGCGAGCGATTCATGCACTGACTTTGCCAGCAGCACGCAGCCCATCGGCGTGCAGGGAACCAATGCCGGCAGGCCACTGGCGAGCCGCCCCGCATTGAGCGGATGAAAGCCATCAACGTCTTTGGAAGGATCGATAGCCGCGATGACCTTCTGCGCGTCTATCTGCTTCGGCAACGGCAGTTGGACGAGAATGCCGCTCACCTCTTCGTTCGCGTTGAGTTCCGAGATGAGTGTGATCAGCTCCGGTTCGCTCGTGCTCGCCGGTAATTTGTGATCGAACGCCTTCATTCCGGCCTCGGCCACGGCCTTGGACTTGGTGCGGACATAGACCTCGCTCGCCGGATTATCGCCGACGAGAACGACGGCAATCCCCGGCACGATACCGCGATCGCGCCGCAACCGGTGCACAGCATCTGCGATCCTGCCGCGCAAATCCGCGGCGATCGTCTTTCCGTCAATTACACGCGCACTCATGATCCGTTTGCCCTGCCGAACAAGCCTTAGCGCGATGCGGCGATTTTCTCCAGCGCTGCGACAAGCGTTGGGCCATCGCCCGAAATGTTCATCCGCTTGATGCGGGCGGTGCGCGCGGTGGGACGACCCACGGCCGTTGCAATCAGTTTTATCAGCGCCGCGTTGGCTTCGCCTTCGCTCGGCGCCGCCCGCACCCTGATTTTGAGCACGGCGCGGTTATCCGACATGGTCTCGATGCCGTCGATTGCATCACGGCCGCCCTTCGGCGTCAGGCGAACGGTAAGGCTCACGCCTCCGGGACTCGCCGACCATGGCGTGCCCGCCATCGGTCAGAAGACATTCGGATAGATGTACCGGATGATGACGTTCTCGAGGAGCAGGATGATCAGGATCAGGATCACCGGCGATATGTCGATGCCGCCAAGATTGGGCAACAGTGCGCGTATCGGCCGCAAGAACGGCTCGGTAATGCGATAAAGGAATTCGCCGATCATCGCTACGACTTGGTTGCGGGCATTCACCACATTGAAGGCAATCAGCCAGGACAGCACGGCCGCCGCGATTAGGAGCCAGATGTAGATTTGCAGAACCAGTAGAATGATATCGAGAACCGAGCGCATGACCGTCCGCCTGTTCGGAAGCCCCGCGCAAAGTAGCGGCTTGATTGCAGCCGAACAAGCCGAAGTCCATTGCTGGTGCGGAACGCTGCGCGTCCTTGACAGGCCATACCCCTGGCCCTAAATGGCGCCCACTCGCCGCATATTTCGAGCAACGTTGCATCGTTGCTGATTGGCGGGGCCGTAGCTCAGTTGGGAGAGCGCCTCGTTCGCAATGAGGAGGTCAGGGGTTCAAATCCCCTCGGCTCCACCATCCTAGGCTGTGTCAGCTAAGGGCCAATTGAAGCAGATCTTCGCTACTCCGCCGGCGCAGCCAACGCCGGTTGGTCGGCGTGGCCGCTGATTCGAATAGCATCATCACGCCGCTTGCGGGCAAGCGCGGCCTCTCCTCCGGTGGTTTCATGATAGAGCGAGAGGCGCTCGAACTCGTCCTGCTGCGGCGGCGCAATCGCGATGTCGCTATAGGTCCAGCGATCGGGTGCGGCAAGCGCTTCGTTCAGCACGGCCCTGAGCTGACGATAGACCCGAAGATAACCCCAGACCTTCTTCATCGTCTCCCAGCCGTAGCGAGGATAAAATATTAGTGGATTTTCAATCTTCTTTCCGAAACGGCGATCGCGGCGAAATTTGAGACGAAAGGCACCGCCTTCGAGCGGGTGCACTCCCCGAACAGGATCATCAGGTAGAACCACAGTATGGTCGAAAGGGTCGTGCCGGGCCGGCCGAGCTTGCATGCCGCGGAGCGGCGCAAGATCGTGCGCACGTGCTCAGGTGTATAGAAGGCTGACCAAGCCGCACGATAGGCGTCCTCCCATTCCGCATCGCTCATGGTGGAATGATGCGAAACGCGGTGGTTGAGATCGTACTTGTTCATGTCTGGATCCATCCACATGCTTTTCTGTAAAAGCACCTTGTGGTCCTCGGATCCGGGTAACGGAGTGAGAAAGAAAAATTCCAGGATATCTAGCGGCAATTCGCGCTTGATGATCTCGATGTCGCGAGCGATCGATTCCTTCGTGTCGGCAGGAAAACCGAGAATCTCGCGGTATTCGGTGATCTTGTTTTGCCGCTTCTGGGCTGCAATGAGATTATCGGAGTCGATGTTCTCAAGTCCGATGAAAACGCGGCGCACGCCAGCCTGCGACGCTTTTTCGATGGAAAGGGATGGCAGAGCGGACCCATTGGATCGGGTAGCCATCGTCGTAGTGCGACGGCTTGATCATCACAAAATGCAATAGCTTCGCTTGCGCGTCGCCCGCTGCTGCCGCAACGTACCACACAAGAGCGGCGCTCAATCGCGCTTTTTTACAGATCAGCCAGCAGCAATTTGCGCTAAGGCGGGCAAATTCAAGGAAAACCGAAGCTGCCGTGAAGGCAGGCCTAAGCTGGCGGATCTTCTCCCGCATCCGCCCGAAAGCGGACCGTTGCCGCCTTCATAGGGATCTTGATTTCGCAACGCAGACCTTGCGGTTGGAAGACGAGCCGCGTCTCGCCAGCAAGCTCGGCTGCAATGCTTCCTTCAATCAGCTTGGTTCCAAAGCCGTGCTGCTCGGGCTCGACGACATTTGGTCCGCCTTGCTCGATCCACTCAATCTGCAAGCAGGGTACGCCATTTTCTGCGCGGACCGGGCGCCATTGAACTTCGACGTGCCCGTTGGGCACAGACAACGCGCCATATTTCGCGGCATTCGTAGTCAGCTCGTGCACGGCCATCGCCAGCGTCAACACGGCACGGGGGCGCAAGACAACGTCCTCGCCACGAAGGACGACACGATCGGGAGTAGTACCGGCATAAGGTGCAAGGCTGCCGGACAAGAGCTCACGCAGATCCGCGCTTTCCCAATGGTGCATGGTGAGCTGATCATGAGCTTTCGACAGTGCGATCAGCCTGCCTTCGAAGCGCTCACGGAAGGCAGCTGGCGTCGTCGCGCCGCGCGCGGTCTGGGTCGCCAGCGATTGCACCGTTGCGAGGGTGTTCTTCACGCGATGGTTCAGCTCATCCATCAGCAATCGCTGCCGCTGCTCCGCCGCCTTGCGCTCGGTGATGTCCTGAACGACGCGGACAACATAGAGCAGCCTTTCATTCGCATCGCGGACCGGCGATGAGCGCACCGAAATCCAGATCACCCGCCCGTCACGCCGAATGAGTCTCTTTTCGATCGAATAAAAATCGAGTTCGCCCGCAACCTGTTTGCGGAATGCCTGGCGGTCCGGGTCGGCATCGTCAGGATGCGTATGAGTGAACAGCATGTTTGCAAGAAGGTGCTCGCGGCTGAACCCGGTGATCGCACAAATTGCTTCATTGACGCGAAGAAAGCGGCCATCGGGAGCGATTTCAGATATTCCTATTGCGGCATGCTCGTAGGTCGCGGCAAATCGCTGCTCCTGCTCGAGCGCTTGCAATCGCGACCGCTCGAGGGCGTTATCCATTCGTTTGCGTTCAGTGATGTCGAGAAAACAGTTCACCGCGCCGACGATGTTGCCTTTTGCATCGCGCAGCGGGTCAATGTTTACGGACACGATGAGACTCGAGCCGTCGGGGCGCTCGACGATCCGCTCCACGTCACGGACCGACTTGCCGGTTGCCAGCACCTCGTAGACCATGGACCGCCGGACGGGCGATCCATCGAGCGCGAAAAAAAGAGTACCTTGGCTGAATTCTTCGTGCGTCTGCCCGGGCTGTGGTGCGCGGCCCCAAACGGCCACCGCGTGACGATTGTACTGAAGGATGGTGCCCCGGGCGTCGCAGATAAACGTCGCGATTGGCAGAAGATCGAGAAGCCCGTCGGACACGCGCAACATCGCGCTCAGCGCCGATTGGATCGGACGCTCGGTGACAGGGGTGGAGTTTCCCGAATCCACCATCCGCACGCCTCCGCGTGGACGTATTGCCTTGACCCCCGTCTCAACGATCAGAGCGAATACTGATTTGTCAATGGTCCGACCGGGGACGTGCCAAAAAATCCGGTCAGAGCGTGATCTTCTTGTTTGTCGGATTGGCTGACACGAGCCCCATCCAATGATCGATGAAGGCGGCAAGCCAATTGCGAGAAGCATGATCGTGGACCGCACGGTCGGCAATGTGCTCGTGGCGCTGTTTCGCACCCGGTAGTTCCATACGATGCGCACCACGAACGAGCCATCGGTACATCATGGCGTGCGTCACTTCAGGATGGAATTGCAACGCGTAGCCAGTGCCCAGGCGGAAGGCCTGGACCGAAAAAGCGTCGCCCTCCGCCAGGAGCTCACTGCCGGACGGTAAATCGAAACCTTCACGGTGCCATTGGTAGACATGGTCCGGCCATTCGTCACAGATCTTCCGCCCGGCGTCGGTCGGACGGATCGGATAGTAGCCGACTTCGGCATGACCCTGCGGATGCGGGTAGACACGCGCACCGAGGTGACGGGCCATCATCTGCGCACCGAGGCAGATGCCGAGATAGGGCTTCTTGTCGCGCAACGGCACACCGATCCAGTCGATCTCCCGATGCACAAACTCCTCATTGTCGTTGGCGCTTTGCGGACCGCCGAAGATCACGGCGCCGGCGTGATCTTCCATCGTTTCCGGTAGCGGATCGCCAAAGCGAGGGCGTCTGATGTCGAGCGGATGACCAAGCTTCGCCAGCGTCTGGCCGACGCGGCCAGGCGACGAATGTTCCTGGTGCAGGATGAGAAGTATGGGCTGCTTCGACATGGCGATTCGGCGCGCGATCGTGCGGCCGCTATTTACTAGCCGCTATCAGGCCATTTGCAAATATCACTGGGTGGGAGGCCGCTATGTTCCTTGCGCCGATCTGCGACGGGTTTGCCGGGAATCGACAACTTTGAGAAGCAGGCGCCGCGGGACAAGCCGGAGCAGTACAGTGACCAGGTTGTTGATGAAACCCGGCACAATTGTCCGGTGCCCGCTCATCAGCCCGCGATATCCTGCTTCCGCGACGTAGTCCGCGGATTTGGTCAGCAGGCTTGGCGCCATGCTGCGATCGCTGATGCCGGCGCGCGCAGCAAATTCGGTCGGTACCGGGCCCGGGCACAGCACGGCGACCTTGATCCCGCGCGGCGCGAGCTCACTGTGCAGCGCTTCGGTAAAGGACAGCACGTAAGCCTTGGTGGCGTAGTACACGGCCATGCCCGGTCCCGGCAGGAACCCGGCGATCGAACCGACATTGAGAAGCCCGCCGCGATGGCGGGCAAGGCTATCGACAAAGGCAATCGACAGTTCGGTCAATGCGCGCACGTTGAGATCAATCATCTGTAGTTGCTCGCCGCGGTCGCGCGCCGTCGCCAAACCGACCAATCCAAAACCTGCATTGTTGACGACGAATTGTGGCTCGGCCCCCTGTGACGCCAGCGCGTCACCAATCTGCCGCGCGGCGTTGGACGTCGACAGATCACACGCAATTACGATCGGCCGCCGTGCGCCGGTCGCCGCGATCTCGTCGGCAAGTTCCTGCAACCTGTCTTCGCGCCGGGCCACCAGCGCCAGCTCGTGGCCGTGCCGGGAAAACACGCGAGCGAGCGCCACGCCGATCCCGGCCGAGGCTCCGGTGATAACGGTGATTGGTCTCAGACTGCTCATTCTTATGCGATCCATGCAATCGGCCGCCCGGTTAACGCCGGACGGCCGATCATATCGGAAGACCGGCTTACTCAGGCGAGCTTGGGATCCAGGCCCTCAAGTGATCGCTTGGCGGGTTCGACGCCCCAGAAAAATACAGCGATCATCTGGAGCACTACCAGTCCGATCATCAGCCAGACCACCCCCGGCAGAGCATAATTCACCATCAGATATCCCACGACAAACGGTGAGACGACCGTTGCCGCACGCCC
>JBEVFG010000033.1:0-4297 GCA_040512415.1 Pseudolabrys sp.
GATTTCGATCCGCGAGGTGACCGAAGAGACCTACAGTAATTTCAGGGACGACGTTGCGGCACTCGGCTGTTTGCCGCCGACCGTCGAGCCGCGCGCAACTGAGCACATCGAGGAGATGAAGGCGTTGATCGAAGGGCTGGTGAAGTCCGGCAACGCCTATGTCGCCGAAGATCACGTCCTCTTCCATGTCGCGTCGATGAAGGACTACGGCAGACTCTCCAACCGCTCGCTCGATGAGATGATCGCTGGCGCGCGCGTGGAAGTGGCGCCGTTCAAAAAGGACCCGATGGACTTCGTTCTGTGGAAGCCGTCCGGTCCGGGCGAGCCAGCATGGCCGTCACCCGCCGGCATCAAGGCGCCTGGTCGGCCCGGCTGGCACATCGAATGTTCAGCGATGTCCTGGAAACATCTCGGCAAGACCTTCGACATCCACGGCGGCGGCATCGATCTCGTTTTTCCGCATCATGAGAACGAAATCGCGCAATCGCGCTGTGTCTTCCAGACGCCGGTGATGGCGAATTTCTGGATGCACAACGGCTTCCTGCAGGTCGAAGGCGAGAAGATGGCTAAATCGACGGGGAATTTTGTAACCATTCATGAGTTGTTGAAAGATTGGCCAGGCGAGGTGTTGCGTTTCAATATGCTGCGGACACACTATCGCCAGCCGATTGATTGGACACTGAAAGGTCTTGAAGAGAGTAATAAGGTATTGGACGAGTGGTATGCAATCGCAGGGGCGCCAGCAGTGTTTTCTAATCGGAAAGCGTCAGGTGAAATTGCCGCAGGTGTTTTCGAAGCTCTTTGCGACGATTTGAATACGCCGCGGGCTATCGCTGAACTTCATCAGCTTAGAAATTCAGCCATCCATGGTGCTGGTGTTGAACACGTAGTCAGTTTGATTAATTCACTTAGATTTTTGGGGTTCCTAACTCTGTCGTACGAGCAATGGCGCGCCGTAAGCGAGAAGAAACTTGCAGTCGACAAGGCGACGATAGACACGATGATTTTGGCTCGTGACGCTGCGCGAAAAGCAAAAAATTTCAAAGAATCCGACCGCATTCGCGATGAACTCGCCGCTATGGGCGTTGTGCTTAAGGATTCTAAGGATGGCACCACCTGGGAGATCGCACGATGAGCGCCGTCTTCCACTCCGGCGGCTGCCAGTGCGGCGCCATACGCTTTCGCGCCTCGCGATTTGGCCGCTCGTCGATCTGCCACTGCCGCATGTGCCAAAAGGCGTTCGGTGGAATTTTCGGCGCGCTGGTGACAGCTCATGACCTCGAATGGACGCGCGGGAATCCGCGTCGTTTTGCGAGCTCAAACAAGGTGCGACGCGGCTTTTGCGCTGAATGCGGTACGCCGCTCACTTTCGAGACTGGTGGTCCGATCGAGATTGCGGTCGGCGCATTTGATGATCCAAACGTTGTCCGGCCGACAATTCAGCTCAATCCGAAAGACAAGGTGGTTTTCTTTGATGGGATTTGCGCGCTTCCGATGCGACCGGACGGCGTGGAGCCGAAAGCAGAAGCCTTCAAGGCTTCTGTGGTGACCTTTCAGCACCCCGACCATGACACGGCTAAGTGGCCGTCTGGAGACCGCCGATGATGGCCGTTGCCCATCCGAAGCTCGCGCTGCGTCCATTCTTGCCGGCGGATGCGCCACTGCTGCGTGAAATCTTCCGCGACAGCATCGAGGAGTTGACCAGCGACGACTATACAGAATCCCAACAGGAGGCTTGGGCGTCCGTTGCGGATGACGTCCGTAACTTCGGGGGCAAACTTGCAGGACAATTGACGCTTGTCGCGACGCTGGAAGGATCGCCGGTCGGCTTCGCCTCGCTTGAAGGCAAGGACAAGATTGACATGCTATATGTTCATCCGGCGGCGACCGGGCAGGGCGTGGGCGCCATGCTGGTCGACGCGCTGGAAAAGCTTGCGGGCGCGCGCGGTACCGCAAAGCTTACGGTCGATGCCAGCGACAGTGCGCGCGGTTTTTTCGAAAAGCGGGGTTATATCGCCCAGCAACGGAATTCGATTTCGATTGGCGACGAGTGGCTCGCCAACACCACGCTGCAAAAGCAACTCGCCGCCAAACGGGAGGCTTCATGACCAAACCCGACACGCCGTTCCCGCGTCATTGGCTCTATTACATCGTGCTCAAATACGGCGTACTTGCTGCTGCCGTGGTGATCGCGCTCTATGCCGTCTACCGGTTGACGTAAGGACATCCATGAAACGCCACCATGTCCTGATGGGTGTCATCGCAATTGTGATCGCGATCGCATTGCTCTCGAATTATTACCTTTGGTGAGAACCGCAATGCCGAAGGAGCGCCTCTTTCTCTTCGACACTACGCTGCGCGACGGCGCGCAGACAAACGGCGTCGACTTCACGCTTGCCGATAAGCTGGCGATCGCGGCCATGCTGGACGACCTTGGTATTGACTACGTCGAGGGTGGCTATCCGGGTGCGAATCAGACCGATTCCGAACTGTTCGGCAAGAATCGTAAGCTCGATACCACGTTCACGGCCTTTGGCATGACGCGTCGTCCGGGGCGTTCGACTTCCAACGACCCCGGCCTTGCGGCGCTTCTTGAGGCGAAGGCCGATGCCATCTGCTTTGTAGCCAAGTCATGGGACTATCACGTCAAAGTCGCGCTGGAGACGACCGAAGAGGAAAATCTTGCCTCGATCCGCGACAGCGTACGCGCTGCCAAGGAGAAGGGCAGGGAAGTCTTGCTCGACTGCGAGCATTTCTTCGACGGTTACAAAGCCAACCCGGAATACGCATTCGCCTGCGCCAAGGCGGCCTATAACGAGGGAGCGCGGTGGGTCGTCCTGTGTGACACGAACGGCGGCACACTTCCCGACGAGGTCGAAAAAATCGTGGGTGAGGTCGTAAAGGTTATTCCCGGCGATCACGTCGGAATTCACGCCCACAATGACACGGATCAGGCAGTTGCGAACTCCTTTGCGGCGGTGCGCGCCGGTGCGCGCCAGATCCAAGGTACGCTTAATGGGCTCGGCGAGCGTTGCGGCAACGCTAACCTCGTGTCCATCATCCCGACGCTGAAGCTCAAGCCGGAATTCGCGAAGCGCTTCGATATCGGAGTTAGCTCCGCCGCGCTTAAAAAACTCGCTCATGTTTCTCGCGCGCTCGATGAGCGGCTCAATCGCGCACCCAATCGTCACGCGCCTTACGTCGGTGAAAGCGCATTCGCCACTAAGGCAGGAATCCATGCGTCCGCCATTATGAAAGACCCCGCGACTTACGAGCATGTCGCACCGGAGACAATCGGTAACCGCCGAAAAGTGCTGGTGTCTGAACAGGCGGGCAGATCCAATGTCCTGGCGGAGCTCGAGCGTATTGGCATCAAGGCCGATAAAGACGACCCGCGGATCGGCCGCCTTCTTGAGATCGTGAAAGAACGCGAGGCAATCGGTTATGCGTATGAGGCAGCTGATGCGTCATTCGAGCTATTGGCACGCCGTACGCTCGGCAAGGTGCCGAACTATTTCGACGTGACCCAATTCGATGTGAACGTCGAACAACGCAACAATGCCAAGGGTGAACGTGTCACCGTCACGATGGCGGTGGTGAAGGTGAAGGTCGGCGAAGACAACATGATCTCCGCCGCGGAGGGCAATGGGCCGGTCAATGCGCTTGACCTTGCGCTGCGCAAGGACCTAGGCAAGTACCAAAAATATATCGCCGGCCTCAATCTGACGGACTACCGGGTTCGTATCCTCAATGGCGGCACGGGAGCGGTGACGCGCGTGCTGATCGAAAGCGAGGATGAAGCCGGCGACCGATGGACCACGGTCGGGGTTTCGCCAAATATCATCGACGCCTCATTTCAGGCCTTGATGGATTCCATCATTTTTAAATTGGTGAAGTCGGGTGCGCCGGCGTGATAGGCAGAAGCCGAAGGCTGGAGCATGTGGTATTTACGCCGCCATTTTCTGACCGGGCTTGCTGCTACCGTGGCGACACTGATCGGCCGTGCTACAGCCGCGCCAGATCCCTCCCGTAGCGGATTTGTCGACCAGGCCTTCGCAATGAAAAAGCAGGCCATCGGAAGCGGCGACCAGCCATTTGGCGCGGTGGTGGTTCGCGGCCGAGAAATCGTCGGATTCGGACCAAGCCGCGTGGTGCTCAAGCGCGACGAATCGGCGCACGCGGAGCGAGAAGCGATCCGCGACGCACAGACGCGCCTCGGCCGGTCTGATCTTGCTGACTGCGTGATGTATTCGACCTCGCGGCCATGCCGAGATTGCGAACGGGCTGCAGCCGGTGC
>JBEVFG010000034.1:0-4839 GCA_040512415.1 Pseudolabrys sp.
ATGACGAACGTCACGCTGACGACCCACACAGTTTGATAGACCATGGATCCGATCGCCAATGGCGACGGCATGGCGGTCATGCGGTCGCCGACCACGAATGCGGCGATCGCCATGATGGGCCCGGAGACGACGAGCTGATAGAGCATCACTTTTTCGGCAGACGCGCGGGTCAGCGGACTGGCCTTGATCGTCAGCGTGGTCGCTGCCCAGAACAGCGCACCGCCCACCATCATCGAGTCACCAACATGCTGGCGTGGATCGAGCGCCGGTGTCGGCACGCCGAACGCGATCAGCATGCCGGCGAATGACATGCCGAGGCCAAGCCATTGCGCCGCGCCGAAACGATCGGCCGGAAGAACGATGCGCGCGCCGAGCACGACAAAGAAGGGCGCAAGGTAAATGAACAACACGGCGCGCGTCGCCGTCGTGTAGAGGAGGCCCTGATAAATCAGGATGAATTCGATTGCGAACAGCGCACCGGCGGCCAGCCCGTACCACAGCGTGCCGTCGCGATCGAAAAGCGGGATGCCACGCAACCGGCACCAGGCGGCGATCAGGAAAGCCGCGACAAATGACCGGATCGCGGCCTGCATGAGCGGAGGAATGTCATGGATCGCAAGTTTGGTCGCAACTTGGTTGAAACCCCAGGACAGGCATAGGACGACAACGATTCCGGCCGCGAGCGCGTCGAGCGGACGTGTTGTCGAAGTGTAGGCGGGCATGGAGGACAAATGCGGCTCGGTGAATGATTTTGGCTATGCCGCCTTGCAGTGCGCGCAAATACCGGAAATCTCGATGACCGGTGTCTTGGGAACGAAGCCCGCCGCACGGGAGGCGCTTTTGATCGTATCGGCGACCGCGGCCGATGCGGCTTCGCCAACCGCACCGCATTTTTCACAGATCAGGAACACGACCGGATCGCTGCTGTCGTGATTGTGCACGCAGGCAATGAAGGCGTTGCGGCTTTCGATCCGGTGCACGAGATCCTGCTCGCGCAGGAAATCGAGAGCCCGATAAATCGTAATCGGGGCCGGCCGCGCGCCCCGCCCCGCCAGACGATCGATGAGCTCATAAGCCCCGAGCGGATGATGACTTGCCAGAAGAGCCTCGAGCACGCGCCGGCGCATCGGCGTCAGGCGCTCCTTGCGTGCGGCGCAGATCGTTTCGGCGTGGGCGATCGCGTCGTTCGCGCAGCGCCTGTGATCATGGTCGGGCTTGGGGAATACTGACTGCGCTGACGATTTTCGGGTCACTGGCGTGTTTCGCCTTCCGACTCAAGTCTAACGTCAAATAACTGCAAATTCTAAGTCCTGAGCTTATATATTGCACTGCAGCAACAATACAGGCAGGTTCCATAGCATCCTTTTTGACGCCCGCCGCCGATGCTTCCGCGGCACTACCCAATCGAGGACGGCATGCTCAAAGGCAAGACAGCACTGGTTACCGGTTCGACTTCGGGCATCGGCCGCGCCACTGCGCGCGCGCTCGCGCAGGACGGCGCCAATGTCATGCTCAACGGCTTCGGTGATAAAGCCCAGATCGAAAAAATCCGCACGGGGATCGAAAAGGATTTCGGCGTGAAGGCGGGTTACTCGCCTGCCGACATGACCAAGCCGGTCGAGATCGCCGACATGGTCCGCGCCACCGAAAAAGAATTCGGTGCACTCGATGTCCTCGTGAACAATGCCGGCATTCAGCATGTCGCCAATATCGAGGACTTTCCGATCGAGAAATGGGACGCGATCATTGCAGTCAACCTCTCGTCGTCGTTTCACACTATTCATGCCGCCATGCCTGGCATGAAGACGAGAAAATGGGGCCGCATCATCAACATCGCATCCGCGCATGGACTGGTGGCCAGCGTGCAAAAAGCGGCCTACATCTCAGCCAAACATGGGCTTGTCGGACTGACAAAAGTGGTCGCGTTGGAAGCCGCGAATAGCGGCATAACCTGCAACGCTATCTGCCCGGGGTGGGTACTTACCCCGCTCATCCAGCAGCAGATTGACACCCGCGCAAAAGCATCTGGCAAAAGTGTGCGCGAGGCCGAAGTCACATTGCTGTCCGAAAAGCAGCCGATGCTCCAGTTCACGAAGCCTGAGAGCATTGGCGCGCTTTCTGTCTTCCTGTGCAGCGACGCGGCGGCGACGATTACCGGCTCCGCCTACTCGATCGACGGCGGCTGGGTGGCGCAGTGATACGCAAAAAATGATCGAACTCCTCGCGCGCGCATTCGGCGGCGGCAAATCAGAAAGGCCGAAAGCCGGCAAACGCATCAATCTGGCATTGCAGGGAGGCGGCGCGCTCGGTGCGTTCACCTGGGGCGTGCTCGACCATCTTCTCGAGGATGGCCGGCTGACCATCGAGGGAATTTCCGGCGCATCGGCCGGCGCGGTCAATGCTGTCATTTTGGCCGACGGTCTCGCTCGTGGTGGACCGGAAGAAGCGCGCAAGCGTCTCGCAGATTTCTGGCGCGCGGCAAGTCTCGGCGGCAACCTGCCCGACCTTCAGCGCCGCGCCGTCGACCGGCTGTTTTCATTCTGGCCGATTGAAGATACGCCGGTCGGCCTGTGGATGCAGGCGATGACGCGTTATCTGTCGCCCTACGACTTCAACCCGCTCAACATCAATCCGTTGAAGGACCTGGTCGGCCGCTTCGTCGATTTCGAGGCGGTCAGGACGGCCAAGGATCTGCAGCTGTTCGTGTCTGCGACCAACGTGAGAACCGGAGAGCTGCACCTATTCCGGCGCGAGGAAATGACCGCCGACATGATCGTCGCGTCGGCATGCTTGCCGCATCTTTTCCGCGCCGTTGAGATCGATGGCGAGTCGTATTGGGACGGTGGTTATGTCGGAAATCCGGCGCTCTACCCGCTGATCGGGGCGACCGAAACCGAAAACCTGCTACTGGTCCAGATCAATCCATTGCAACGCAAGCAGGTGCCGAAGACGCATGACGAGATCCTGGCGCGGATCAATGAGATTACATTCAACTCCTCGCTGATGTCAGAGCTGCGTGGCATCACGTTCGTCGGAAAATTGATCGATGAGGGTAAGCTGCCGCGCGGCTCCGGCGCCGGGCAATACCGGAGGATTAACATCCATCGTATCGCGCTCACGGGCTCGGCGCAGACCCTGGATACCGCCAGCCGGCTCAGTACCGACTATGATTTTTTCGAAATGTTGCGTACCAACGGGCGTCGGGCTGCGCGCCGATTTCTCGATGCGCATTACGACGACATCGGTGTTCGTTCCAGCCTGGATTTTGAGGCCACGACCGGTTCTGCCAACGCGTGATATGCTCGGCATATGACGGAGCTTTCCGCCGAAATTGGCCAGACCGTACTCGACATCGTCGTTGCCGACATCACGACACTGGATGTCGATGCAATCGTAAATGCGGCCAATCGCGCGCTGCTCGGCGGCGGCGGTGTGGATGGCGCCATTCATCGCGCCGCGGGACCGGAACTGTTGGCTGAATGCCGCACCCTCGGCGGCTGTGAAACCGGGTCCGCCAAGATCACGCGAGGGTACCGGCTCAAAGCCAGGCATGTGATCCATGCCGTCGGCCCAGTCTGGGGAGGAGGCGACAAAGACGAGGAAGAGCTGCTGGCGGGCTGCTATCGCACGGCACTGGACCTTGCCGCCGCCAACAGATTGAGAATGATCGCCTATCCCGCGATTTCAACCGGTATCTATCGCTTCCCAGCCGACCTTGCTGCGCGCGTCGCGGTGGGAACCGTCGCCTCCGAAATTGCCGCGCGTCCTCGCGGTATGGCGCGGGTGATCTTCTGCTGTTTCGCCCCCGACAGCGCGGCGCATCACAAGGACGCGTTTGCCGGATTAGGACTGGTGTGACGGCTTCCAGCCGGATCGACGATCAGACCTTCGGGTCTACATCCAACCTTACGATCCAGTTCTCCAGACCCGCTTTCATCGCCGGATAGAGCTTCAGTACCTCGGGATCGTGACCCGGCACGATGTGATGACGCGATCTCGCGAGCTTCTTCAGTGTTTTATAGCCCTCGAGCGTGTCACCGACGCTGTAGGTGATCGGAAACACGCGGCCCTCGTCGAGATGCGAATAGAGATGACACGAGTCTGAAGCGACCACGACATAGCCGCGCTTCGTCTTCACGCGCACGCATTGCAAGCCCTTTGAATGTCCGCCGACCTTGTGCACGGTGATGCCGGGAGCAAGTTCCTCGACGCCATCATGGAAATCCACACGATAGGCGAAGATCTTTCTGACCATCGCCAGCACATCACTTTCGCTGAACGGAATGCGCAGCATCTGGTGGCACATACAGCGGCCCGTCGCATAGGCCATTTCAGTGTCCTGGATGTGGTAGCGCGCATTGGGGAATAGATCGTAATTCCCCGCATGATCCCAATGCATATGTGTCGCGATCACGTGGTCGACCTTATCGGGCGCAACACCGAGCGCCTGCAAACCTTCGCCGACCGGATGGATAATCTTGCGCGCGCGTTCCTTTGCCGCCACTTCATCGAAGCCTGTGTCGCAAACGAAAGTGCCGTGCGCGCCCTTGATGACCCAGACGTAATAGACGATCGACGTCATCTCGTCGTGCGGATCGCCAAAGATGTAATTCTCCGAGCGCTTGCGGGCATGGGTCGCGTAACAGACAGCGTAAACTTCGTGAATGTCGTCGCTCATTTTTTCTTCTCCGTCCCCACGATGACATCGGCGCGCTTCTCGATCATCTTGACGATGGCGGTGAAATCGCTGTCTCCGCCGTATTCCGTGTTCGTCGTCTCCCACTGATCGAGCACTGCGCCCATCACGGCATTGGGGGCGTTCAATCCTTTCGCTTCCTC
>JBEVFG010000035.1:0-15813 GCA_040512415.1 Pseudolabrys sp.
GCCTCCATGCGGTCGGCCGGCAATTCGCCATCGATATAGGCGTGCAGTTCATCCTCGGTCACGGGTGAATCGCGATCGATCATGGGTCCACCTTCTTTCTCATTTCACGCGGCGCAGCGCCGGGCGCCCGCCGTCGAGATAGGTTTTGATCTGTACGCGCGCACGCGCCAGACGCGACATAACGGTACCGATCGGCACGCCTTGCACCTCGGCGACTTCGCGGTAGCTCAAGCCCTCGAGCACTACGAGCAATAGGGCGTTGCGCTGATCTTCGACCAGCGTTGCAAGCGCGCGCTCAATGTCGCGCCCGCCCGCTTCCGGACCTGCCAGGTCCGGCGCGTCATTATCCTCAATCGGAGACAACACCGGCCGCCTGGCCAGCGAGCGCAACCGATTGCGGTTAAGGTTGGTCAGGATCGTGTACAGCCAACTACGTACGTCGCCGCCGTGAAACAGGTGCTCGGAACGCAGTGCGCGCACGAGCGTGTCCTGCACGAGATCATCGGCTATGTCGGCATCCCGCGTCAGCGCACGCGCGTAACGGCGCAGGGCAGGGATGGTTGCTTCGACGTTTTGCCGAAACGTGGGCAAACCGGGCCTCCGTTGACTATCGTTGCATGCTGACCAAGCGCCCTTGAGGGCCACTTGCCTGCCACGCCGCCGACACAGGTCGGGTATGGATCAGTTGTCAGAAAAACCCCGCTCGTCCGATCATATTCCCAAAATCGAAGTGCATTAACAGCGTAAATGCTGTCACTGGTGCTTTGCTTGATGGCTCAAAGTGCCTGTGCCATAGGAAACCGCCGGCGCTCACCGGCAATACGGGAAGGACCATGCCGGAAATTTCGGGCCTGATGCGCGGCAAGCGCGGGTTGATCATGGGCGTGGCCAACAACCGCTCGATCGCCTGGGGCATTGCTCGCGCCTGCCGCGACCACGGCGCCGACCTCGCATTCACATATCAGGGCGATGCGCTGAGGAAGCGGGTGGAACCGCTGGCTGAGGAAGTCGACGGCCTGGTCGTCGGTCATTGCGATGTCACGGACGTCGCCTCAATGGACGCCGTATTCGCCGCCGTGAAATCGGCCTGGGGCTCGCTCGATTTTCTGCTGCACGCCATCGCCTTCTCGGACAAGGACCAGCTCGACGGGCGCTATGTCGATACGACCGAAGACAACTTCATCAAGACCATGGTGGTGAGCTGCTACTCGTTCACCGCGCTCGCCCAGCGCGCGGAGAAGCTGATGACCAACGGCGGCTCGTTGCTGACCATGACCTACTACGGCGCCGAAAAGTGGATGCCGCACTACAACGTCATGGGGCTTGCCAAGGCGGCGCTGGAATCGTCGGTGCGATACCTCGCGGCCGATCTCGGCGTCAAAAATATCCGGGTGAACGCGATATCGGCCGGCCCCCTGAAAACGCTTGCCGCATCGGGCATCGGCGATTTCCGCTATATCCTGAAGTGGAATGAGTACAACACGCCTCTGCGCCGCAACCTCACTTTGGAGGAAGTCGGCAAGGCCGGCGTCTACTTCCTCTCCGACATGTCGAGCGGCGTGACCGGTGAGATCCACCACGTCGATGCGGGCTACAATATCGTCGGCATCAAGCACCCCGATGCCCCCGACATTGCGGTCGGCAAGACCGACTGATGGGTCAGACCGCGAAGTCGCGACTGGTCGTCTTTTATATCCGCCACGGCGAAACCGACTGGAACGTAACCGGCCGCCTGCAGGGCCGGCACGACGTCCCACTCAACGCGCGCGGGCGCGCGCAGGCCATGCATTGCGGCGAAATTCTCCAGGAACTGTTCGCGCGCGACGGCCGCAACGTGGCCGAACTTGACTTCATCTCGAGCCCGCTCGGCCGGGCCCGCACGACCATGGAGCTGGCGCGCGCGCCGCTCGGGCTTCCCGCGGACGGCTATGGCATCGAGCCGAAGCTTTCGGAAATAGCCTTTGGCGAGTGGGAAGGCTTCACGATCGCGCAACTGCATTCGCGCGATCCGCAGCGGATCGCTGCGCGTGAGCACGACAAATGGCATTTTGTTCCACCTGGCGGCGAAAGTTATGAGGCGGTATCCGCACGGATGCGCGAGTGGTACGAGGCGCTTGTGCGCGACACGGTCGCGGTCGCGCACGGCGGCACTGCACGCGGGCTCCTTGCCTATCTCGGAATCACGAAACCGGCAGCCGCTCCGCTTGTCGATATCGCGCAAGGCGTCGTCTATGTGTTTGAAGGCCACCGGATGACGCGTTACGCCTGAACCGAAAAACAAAACGGCCGGGCGAAATGGCCCGGCCGTTTGATGCTAAGCGCGAAAATCGCGCTGCAAATCCCGAATTAAGCGGCGATGCGATAGAAGATCTCGGACTTCTTGTCGTCCTTCTTCTTCTTTTTCTTGGCAGCCGAGAGGTCGGTGCCAAACACGGTGTTCTCGGACTTCTTCTCCGCGCAGTCCTTCTTCTTCTTTTTCTTCTTGGCAGCGGAGAGGTCGGTGCCGATCACGGTATTCTCGGACTTCTTCTCCATGCTGTCCTTCTTCTTCTTTTTCTTCTTGGCAGCGGAGAGGTCGGTGCCGAGCACGGTGTTCTGCGACTTCTTCTCCATGCTGTCCTTCTTCTTTTTCTTCTTCTTGGCGGCCGACAGGTCGTCGCTCTTCACGACGCCATGGACGACCGGGGTCGCGAACGCCGGCAGGCTCACCGAAGTGAGGAAGCCAAGCGCGACGGCGATTGCAGTGATCTTGCGCATTGTGTTTGTCCTCTTGGATCGATCCGTTGACTGGCTGGAGCGATAGTTTTGAAACCAGCGCGGACTTCCGTGCTTCCTCCCCCCAACCAGTGAAAAAGATAATCGAAGGGCTTACCGTCTGCAATCGCGAAAACGGAAAAATCCCTTATTTTTCCGTAGCTTAATGGACATTCAGCTTTCCATTAATCTCCGTTCAGCGAGGTGAATATCCATTCAGAGGCGGCGGAAAATTTGCAAATCTGTCCTGCGGGATTCTCCGTTTTGCACGCGGTTCGTCGCGTGCGTGCCGCTTATTTGACCGCCGCAGAGGCGCGGGCTACCAAACCGCGCAACCGTAGAACTCCATGTCATTCAATACTTTCGGTCATCTCTTCCGGTTCACCAGCTTCGGCGAAAGCCACGGAGCGGCGATCGGCTGTGTGGTCGATGGCTGCCCACCACGGATTCCCCTTGGCGTCGAGGACATCCAGCGCGAGCTCGATCGCCGGCGGCCGGGCCAGTCGCGATTTACGACGCAGCGGCAGGAGCCTGACGCGGTCAAGATCATGTCGGGCGTCTTCACCGACGAAAAAACGGGCCGACAAGTCACGACCGGGACGCCGATCATGCTGATGATCGAGAACGTCGACCAGCGCTCGAAGGACTATTCAGAGATCAAGGACAAGTATCGCCCGGGCCACGCGGGT
Source organism: Pseudolabrys sp. (assembly GCA_040512415.1). GTDB lineage: Bacteria > Pseudomonadota > Alphaproteobacteria > Rhizobiales > Xanthobacteraceae > Pseudolabrys. Next base: position 3,444 of record JBEVFG010000035.1, read on the forward strand.
TACACCTACGACGTCAAATACGGCATCCACGACTACCGCGGCGGGGGCCGGGCATCCGCGCGCGAGACGGCCGCACGGGTTGCTGCGGGCGCGATCGCACGCAAGATCGTGCCCGGGCTGACCGTGCGGGGCGCGTTGGTGCAGATGGGTCCGCACAAGGTCGACCGGTCGCGCTGGGACTGGAACGAGATCGGTCAGAACCCGTTTTTCTGCCCCGACGCCAAACAGGCGAAGTTCTTCGAGGGGTATCTCGACGGTGTCCGCAAGGCGGGCTCGTCCTGCGGCGCGGTGATCGAGATCGTGGCCGAAGGCGTTCCGGCGGGGCTCGGGGCACCGGTCTATGCCAAGCTCGACGGCGATCTTGCGTCTGCGCTGATGGGGATCAACGCGGTCAAAGGCGTGGAGATCGGTGACGGTTTTACCACCGCGGCCATGAGCGGGGTCGAGAATGCCGATGAGATGCGGATGGGCAACGACGGCAAGCCGGTTTTCCTATCGAACCATGCCGGGGGGATTCTCGGGGGAATCTCGACCGGCCAGTCCATTGTCGCGCGGTTCGCGGTCAAGCCAACCTCCTCGATCCTGACGCCGCGCAAGACGGTCGACCGCTACGGTCGCGATACAGAAGTCGTCACCAAAGGCCGGCACGACCCCTGCGTCGGCATCCGGGCGGTGCCGATCGGCGAAGCCATGATGGCATGCGTGCTCGCTGATCACTATCTGATGCACCGCGGACAGGTCGGCGAGGGCGCGGCGTGGCCGTTCAAGCCCTGACGCCGACTTCGAGGTAAACCCGTGTCGGACAACCATCATCGCGTCGAAGCCGCGATCAAGGCCTTCGCCAGAGGCGAAATCGTCGTCGTAACCGACGACGACGACCGCGAGAACGAAGGTGACCTTTTCGTCGCAGCCTCCCACTGCACGCCCGAGAAGATGGCGTTCATCATCCGCAACACCTCGGGAATCGTCTGCGCGCCGCTCGGTGCCGAGCAGGCGCGCCATCTGCATCTCGACCCGATGGTGGCGGACAACGAGGCTCCACTCGGCACGGCGTTTACCGTGTCGGTCGATGTCCGTCACGGGCTCAGCACTGGAATTTCGGCTGAGGAACGCTGCAACACTGTGCGAGCGCTGGCCAATGACAACAGCGGCGCTGCCGATTTCGTGCGGCCTGGCCACGTGTTTCCGTTGGTTGCTCGCCAGGGCGGCGTGCTGATGCGATCCGGCCATACTGAGGCCTGCGTCGATCTCTGCCGTCTCGCTTCGTTGTCGCCGGTCGGCGTGCTGGCCGAGCTGATGAACGACAACGGTTCGGTGATGCGGGGGCCGGAAGTCGCGGCCTTCGCGAAAAAGCACAATCTGGCACAGCTCTCGATCGCGGATCTGATCGCCTACCGGCAAAACCGTGACAAGCTCGTGGAGCGCGTCGGCGAGTTCCAGCTCGCGTCCGAGATCGGCACGCTTCAGGGATATGCCTACGTTACGCCGTTCGACCGCGTGCACCACATGGCTTTCGTGTACGGGGATATCGCTGGCGGAAAGGACATCCCGGCCAGACTCCACCGCGCCGACGTTATCGGCGATGTCTTTGGCGGCGCAAAATCGATTCGCGCATCATTAGCGCGCTTCAAAAAGGCTGGCCGCGGTGTGATCGTGTACCTGCGCGACGGCACCGCCGGCGTTCCGGTCGCCGACATTCCGCACGGCGACACCGGCACTGATGCGGCACGCTCGCAGCAGTGGCGTGAAATCGGTTTGGGTGCGCAAATCCTCAAGGATCTCGGCATTTCCTCTATCCGCCTGCTGGCATCGAGCAAACGCACCTATGTGGGTCTGGGTGGTTTCGGCATCGAAATCGTGACGACGGAAACGCTGGAAAGCTGAGCGACCGGCCTTTTTTTCACCGATGCCGCATGCCAGCATTCCGGCATGGGGCGATGGTTTCGAAATCTCGCGGTCATTGGCGCCGTCGCGGGCGCTGGCCTTGCGCTCGCGGCATCGGCGGCGCCGACGGTGCCGAAATTTACCGACACGCGCGCAAGCGCCATTCCTGTCGATGTCGAGTTGGTGATCGCTGTCGACGTCTCGTATTCCATGGACCCCGACGAGCAGGCGCTGCAGCGCGAAGGATACGTGCTGGCGCTCACGTCGAAAGAATTCCTGCAGGCCTTGCGCCAGGGCGCGCATGGCAAGATTGCGGTCACCTATTTCGAATGGGCCGGGCAATCAGATCAGAAGATCCTGATGCCATGGCGGGTGATCGACGGCCCCGAATCCGCCGATGCAGTTGCCGCCGAGATTGCGCGCGCCCCATATCGGCGCGCATCGCGTACGTCGATCTCCGGAGCCGTGCGTTTTGCCAAGCCGCTGTTCGACGATAGCGGTTACAAGGGCCTGCGGCGCGTGATCGATGTGTCAGGGGACGGAGCCAACAATGCTGGCCCGCTCGTTGAGATCACGCGCGACGATGTCCTTGCAGCCGGCATTACGATCAATGGCCTGCCCATCATGCTCAAACGGCCTTACACGGGGACGATGGACATCGAAAATCTCGACGAGTACTACGAGGACTGCGTGATCGGCGGGCCGGGCGCGTTTGTTATCCCGATCCGAGAGCGCGAAAAATTCATCGAGGCGACACGCACCAAGCTCGTCCTGGAAGTTGCCGGACGGCAGCCTGACCCACAAATTGTGCCCACTGCATCCCGTGCGCGCGTCTCCTGCACCATCGGTGAGAGGTTGTGGCAGGAGCGCTGGGGCGGCTATCAGTAGCTACCGGGTGAATTTTGCCACGATCTCCACGTGGTGCGAATAGCGGAACTGGTCGACGGGAGTCGTCGAAACGAGCGTGTAGCCGGTGTTGACCAGAATTTTTGCGTCGCGCGCGAATGTATTGGCATCGCAGGACACCGCGACAATCACCGGTACGGCGCTTTTGCCGAGTTCGCGCGCCTGCGCTTCGGCGCCTTGCCGCGGCGGATCAAAGACCACCACGTCGAAATTCTTAAGTTCGGATGCCATGAACGGGGAGCGGAACAGATCGCGCGTTTGGGCTTCGATCGGCTTCAGGCCGCTTGCTTTGCTGGCTGCCTGCTGCAGGGCTTTGATTGCGGCGGGCTCGCTGTCGGAGGCCGCAACCCGCGCGTTTTCAGCCAGACGCAGCGCAAAGGTGCCGATGCCGGTAAAAAGGTCGCCGACGTGCCGGGACTTGCCAGTGTGCCCTTGCACGAGGCGCGCCAGCGTTTCTTCGCCTTCGGCGGTGGCTTGAAGGAATGCACCCGGAGGCAACGGCACGTCGGCACGCCCGACGCGCAACAATGGTTGTGCGCGCTGCGCCACCAGTTCACCGTGGCGCGTGAGCCGTGCGAGCTTGTGTGTCTCGGCGACCTTCGCGAGCGCGGTGAGGCGCTCGGCGGCGACCGTTCCTGATCCGCGCACATCGATATCGAGCCCGCTATCGGTTGCGGTGACCTGGATATCGAGCGGTTTTCCTGCGCTTTTGAGCACTTCCGCGATCGCCCATGCGGCGCGCACGGCGCCTGAGAGCCCGGGCGCCAGAATAGGGCAATCGTCGATCGGGACGATGTGGTGCGCGCGCGGGGCTGTGAACCCAACCTCCAGGACGTCGTGGGTTCCGCGCCGCGCATGAAATACCGCGCGCCGCCGGCCCGTACCATGCGCGTCGATCAGATCCGCGACCGGCGCAACGATCCCCGCTTGCGCCAGTGCATCTGCGACAAGTGAACGTTTCCAAAGATGATATTCGGCGAGTGACCAATGCTGGAGCGCGCAGCCGCCGCAGGTGCCGAAATGCTTACAGATTGCTTGGGCGCGCTCGTGGCCGGGCTTGTCGACATGCAGCAAATGCCTGCGATCGGGATGACCGGCGACGTGCTCGACCGTGACGGTTTCGCCGGGAAGCGTGTAGGGCACGTAAACCACGCCGTCGGGTGTGTCGGCGACGCCGTCGCCGCGATGGCCAAGCCGCGAAATAATGAGCTGTTCAGTCACGCGCAGCTCCAAGCAGGAATTCGATGTTTCCATCTCCGCCAGTGATTGGCGATTCGATCGTTCCCACGACACACCAGCCGAGCGCTGTGACAAATTTCTCGATATCACCGCAGACCGCAGCATGCATCGCGCGGTCACGGACGATGCCCTTTTTTGACGCAGCACGGCCGGCCTCGAACTGCGGCTTGATCAATGCAACAAGCCGGGCAGGCCTTTTGGCGAACGCGAGTGCTGACGGCAGCACATTTTTGAGCGAAATGAAGCTGACGTCGACCGTAATAAAATCCGGCACCTCGTCGAGCAGGTGAGGGGACAGCGAACGGATATCGGTCGCTTCGAGCAAGATGATCTCGGGTCTGTGGCGCAGGGATTCATGCAACTGGTCGCGGCCGACGTCGACGGCATAGACGCGCTTTGCTCCATGCTCGAGCAGGACCTGGGAAAATCCGCCGGTAGAGGCACCGACGTCGAGACAGACATGCCCTTTGGGGTCAAAGCCGAAATGCTCGAGCGCCGCCGCAAGTTTTATGCCGCCTCGTGAAACATAGGGATACGCGGCGCTCGCACGTATGACAGAATCGGTTGCCAGTTCTTCGGACGCCTTACGTACCGGTTGATCGTCGGCAAACACAAGTCCGGCTTCGATCGCCGCCTGAGCCTTGGCGCGGCTTTCAAACAGGCCGCGATCGACGAGAAGGCGGTCGGCACGTTGGCGCGGCGCGCTCACAGCGTACTCCCTTCGGCGTCGCGAGAGTTTGGATGAGGAACCATGTTCCATACACGACGGTTAGCAGTTTCGGGCGGCAAATGTTTTGCTACGGCCACGCGCGTTCAGATCGAGGAGAAACAGTATGGCACGTAGATATTCAAGAAGCGCTTTAAAGGATGTCGAACGCGTTATGAAGAAACGCAAGAAAGGCACGCTGAGAAGCGGCCGCAGCGGCAAGAAGGTTACGAGCCGAAAGCAGGCAATAGCGATCGGCCTGTCCGAAGCGCGGAAGAAAGGAAAGAAGGTGCCGCGAAGGAAGAAGAAGCTGTAAAGCCTACGCGAGCCGTATCGTTTCCTCGGTGGCGTCCTTGCCGAGCGCTTCGAAGACCTTCGCGACGATACCTTTTGCATCGAGCCCGGCCTGGGCGTACATCGCGTTCGGGCTGTCCTGATCGATGAACTGATCGGGCAGCACTATGCAGCGAATGCGCAACCCGCGTTCGATCAGCCCGTGCTCGGCCAGGGCCTGCAGGACGTAGGCGCCGAAGCCACCGATGGCGCCTTCCTCGACCGTCACCAGCACTTCGTGATCCCGCACAAGACGCGTCAGCAATTCGACGTCGAGCGGCTTGGCAAAGCGGGCATCCGCGACCGTGGCCGACAGGCCGAGGGCCTTGAGTTCCTTGGCCGCCACCAGACATTCGCCGAGCCGGCCGCCATATGACAGGAGCGCCACTTTGTGGCCTTCCTGCACGATGCGGCCCTTGCCGATCTCAAGCGGCTTGCCTTCATCGGGCATCGGCACGCCGAGGCCCTCGCCGCGCGGATAACGGACCGCCGAAGGGCGGTCATCTATTGCGGCGGCGGTTGCGACCATGTGCACGAGCTCGGCCTCATCGGCGGCCGCCATCAGCACGAAGTTGGGCAGGCAACCGAGATAGGTGACGTCAAACGCTCCCGCGTGCGTCGGGCCGTCTGCTCCGACCAGCCCGGCGCGATCAAGCGCAAAACGGACTGGCAGGCTCTGGATCGCAATGTCATGCACGACCTGGTCGTAGGCGCGCTGTAGGAATGTCGAATAGATTGCGGCGAAGGGCTTGAGCCCTTCCGTGGCAAGGCCGCCCGCGAAGGTGACGGCATGCTGCTCGGCGATGCCGACGTCGAAGCAGCGGTTCGGAAATTCTTTTTCAAACAGGTCGAGCCCCGTGCCCGAGGGCATCGCTGCCGTGATTGCAACGATCTTGTCGTCCTTGCGGGCTTCCTTGATCAGGCTCTGCGCAAAAACTTTCGTGTACTGCGGTGCGCCCGGCTTCGACTTCACCTGCGCGCCGGTAGCGACGTCAAACTTGACCACGCCATGGTACTTGTCGGCAGACGATTCCGCCGGCCCATAGCCTTTGCCCTTCTGCGTCACGACGTGCACGAGGATCGGCCCAGTTCCGGCATCGCGCACGTTGCGCAGAACAGGAAGCAGGTGATCGAGGTTGTGACCGTCGATCGGGCCGACGTAGTAGAAACCGAGCTCCTCGAACAGTGTTCCGCCGGTCCAGAACCCGCGCGCATGCTCGACGCCACGCGTGATGAATTCGTCAAGCCGCTTCGGCAGGTGCGCGGTGAGCTGCTTGCCGACGTCGCGCAGTTTCAAATATGTGCGCCCGGACAGGAGCCGCGAAAGATAAGCCGACATCGCGCCGACCGGCGGCGCAATCGACATGTCGTTGTCGTTGAGAATGACGATCAGCCGTTCGTTGCGCGTCCCGGCATTGTTCATCGCCTCGTAGGCCATGCCAGCCGACATCGCGCCATCGCCGATGACGGCGATGACGTTGTTGCTCTTGCCCTGGAGATCACGGGCAACCGCCATGCCGAGTGCGGCCGAAATCGACGTCGACGAATGCGCGGCGCCGAACGGGTCATACTCGCTTTCAGCGCGCTTGGTGAAGCCGGACAGGCCGCCGCCTTGCCGCAGCGTGCGGATGCGGTCGCGCCGGCCGGTGAGAATCTTGTGCGGATAGGCCTGGTGGCCGACGTCCCAGATCAGCCTGTCGGCGGGAGTGTCAAAGACATAGTGGAGCGCAACGGTCAGCTCGACGACGCCAAGTCCCGCGCCGAGATGCCCGCCGGTCCTGGCGACGGCGTCGATCGTCTCGTGGCGCAGCTCGTCGGCGAGCTGCCTGAGTTGCTCGGGAGACAAATTCTTGAGATCGCTAGGTAGGTTGACGCGATCGAGCAACGGCGTCTTAGACACTTCGGACACGCACAACTCCAACTAGTTGGTTTTACGGCGGGAAAGCGGCAAATCCCCACATTCAGCCGCATGGCTTACACCACTTCGACCTTGAGGGGCAATTCGGCCTCTGGCCGATACCGCTCAATCGACGTCGAGCGGCTCACTGCCGGTGGGTTTTCCGCTGGTGTTTAGGGTGATTTTTTCAACCCGGGCCTCAGCCTGACGCAACAATTCCTCGCAGCGCGTCTTTAATGCCTCGCCGCGCTCGTAAATGGCGACGGATTCCTCAAGCGGCACCTTGCCCTCTTCCAGGCGCTTGACGATCGATTCGAGCTCCTCGATGGCCCGCTCGAAAGGCATTTTCTTAACGTCGATGTTGTTCTCGGCCATAACGCTGTCCGACGGGTCTTGCAATGGGTGAAAGATAGCCCGGATTCTCTATCCGTGCATCAAGGCAGTCACGTGGGCGGCAACCGAGCGCGAAAGACCTTGCAAATCATAGCCGCCCTCAAGCAAGGACACGACGCGGCCCTTGGCGCTCGCATCGGCAACGTCCATCAATTTCTTGGTGACCCACGTGTAGTCGGCTTCCACGAGATTGAGATTGGCGAGCGGGTCACGCGTGTGTGCGTCAAATCCGGCCGAGATGATCACGATGTCCGGCTTGAATTCACGCAGGCGTGGGAGAATGGCGGTCTCAAACGCTTCTTTGAACGCGATGCCGCCGTCGCCGGCCGACAGCGGCGCGTTGACGATGGTGTTGAACTCGCCTCGCTCGCCGACCGCGCCGGTGCCCGGGTAAAGCGGCATCTCGTGGGTGGAGCAGTACATCACGCTTTTATCGGACCAGAAGATATCCTGCGAACCATTGCCGTGATGGACGTCGAAATCGACAATTGCTGCGCGCTCGATGCCGTGCGTTTTTTGCGCGTAGCGCGCCGCGATGGCCGCGTTGTTGAAGAGACAGAAGCCCATCGGGCGTGCCGTCTCGGTGTGGTGTCCGGGCGGGCGTGCCGCAACGAACGCATTCGAGGCTTTGCCCGCCATCACTTCATCGACTGCAAGCTTGGCTCCGCCGACGGCCCGCAAGGCCGCCTCGAGGCTGCCTGGTGACATCGCGGTGTCGGCGTCCAGGCGGACGAGGCCTTCGGCAGGTGAGGCATCGCGGATTGCCTCGATGTAGTCCGTCGGATGGCAGAGCGCGATAATGTCGAGAGGCCCGCGTGGCGCCTCGACGCGCGCCAGCGACTGAAACTTTTCATCTTCCAGGGCCTGCTCGATCGCGCGCAACCGGTCCGGCCGCTCCGGGTGGCCGGCAGGCGTGAGGTGGTTCAGGCAGGCGGGATGACTGAGCAGAAGCGTGGACATTGCCTAGACTTAAACGCTCACGTGGCCGGGTGGAAGTGCTTATCGCGATTTGGCATCCATGCTGACGCCGTTGGGCGGCCGGCTGCTGTCGGGCACAAAAAAATCGATCTGCAACGGCTGGCTTGGATCGACGCGATACTGGTCGAATTCGGTCACGCCTTCCCCGGCCAGAAATGTATCGTCGATGAGAAAGTTCCCGGTGAAGCTCTTTGGTTTTTCGAAGATGCGGCATGCGGCTTCAGCCAGGATTTCCGGCTTGCGCGAGCGCCGGATCATGGCGTCCCCGCCCAGCAGATTCCGGATCGCGGCGGTTGCAATCGTGGTGCGCGGCCAGAGCGCATTCACCGCGACTTTGCCGCGTAGCTCGCCGGCGAGCCCAAGGACCACGAGGCTCATCCCGAATTTTGCCATCGAGTAGGCGGTGTGGGGCGCGAACCATTTTTCTGACATGTCGAGCGGCGGCGAGAGCATCAGGATGTGCGGGTTCGCGGTACGCACGAGATACGGGATTGCGTATTTCGACACCATGAACGTCCCGCGCGCATTGATTTGCTGCATCAGGTCGTAGCGGCGCATGTCAGTAGCCGCGACAGAAGTCAGCTGAATGGCACTGGCATTGTTCACCACGATGTCGATGCCACCGAACTTTTCGGCGGCCTCGTCGATCGCAGCCTGCACGGCCGCCTCGTCGCGGACATCGACGGCGAGCGGCAGCGCGCGGCCGCCGGCCTTTGCGACCTCGGACGCGGCCGTATGAATGGTGCCCTCAAGCTTCGGATGCGGTTCGACGGTCTTGGCGGCGAGGGCGATGTTAGCGCCCTGGGAGGCAGCCTTCAGTGCGATTGCAAGGCCTATGCCGCGCGAGCCGCCGGTGATGAACAGGGTCTTTCCCTTCAGCGACATCGGCTGTCCTTATTCAGCGAGCGCGGCCTGGGCACCGTTGATGCTGTCCCCGCCTTCGACGATTGTGTGCTCGAATCCGCCTGCCTGAACAGCGATGTTTTCTGCAAAAAAGCGCGCAAGCGTACCGCGTGCGTTTCCATCGCCGGCACGCAACGAAGCCAGGGCATCCTCCGCGAGCATGCAGCCGCCGGCCGCGTTTCCGAACAGGCGCAGATAGGGCGTCGCACCGGCAAGCGCCGTGTCGGAGGACTTCTGCAACAGCAGCCAGCGCGTCGATCGTTCAAGACTGTCGACCGCCTCTCCGAGGCGTGCCGCGGTTTCGCCAAGGACCGGCGCGTTGCTTGTGCGCACGGCCTCAACGGTCCGGCGCAGCTCGTCGATATAAAGTGCGACCGTCTTACCGCCTTCCAGCGGCACCTTGCGTGCGACCAGGTCGAGCGCCTGAATGCCGTTAGTGCCTTCGTAAATCGCTGCGATGCGCGCATCGCGGAAGTGCTGAGCCGCGCCTGTCTCCTCGATGTAACCCATGCCGCCGTGCACCTGTACGCCAAGCGAGGCGACCTCGATCCCGATGTCGGTGGAAAACGCCTTGGCGACAGGGGTCAGCAACGATGCGCGTTCGTGTGCGGACTTGCGGGCAGCGTCGGTCTTTGCGCGCAGAGACCGGTCGATGGCAATGCCCGTCGCATAGCAGATCGCGCGCGCTGCGCCTGTTAGGCCCCGCATTGTGAGCAACATGCGCTTCACGTCGGGATAGGCGATGATCGCGCCGGCGGCGCCTTGCTTGCGCTCGCGGGCATAGGCGAGCGCCTGCTGCGTCGCGCGGTCGGCAATGCCGACGCCCTGCAGGCCGACGGCCAGCCGTGCACGGTTCATCATCGTGAACATGCAGGCCATGCCTTTGTTTTCTTCGCCGATGAGGAATCCCTTGGCGCCACCTTGGTCGCCGTAGATCATGGTGCAGGTCGGTGAGGCATGAATGCCGAGCTTGTGCTCGACCGAATGCGCGCGCACGTCGTTGCGCGAGCCATCCGGCATGATCTTCGGGATCAGAAAAAGCGAAATCCCTTTGGTACCGGGCGGCGCATCAGGCAACCGGGCCAGCACGAAGTGAATGATGTTGTCGGTGAGATCGTGCTCGCCGTAGGTAATGAATATTTTCGAGCCCGTGATGCGGTAGGCCCCGTCGCCCGCGCGCTCGGCCTTGCTGCGCAGCGCGCCGACATCGGAGCCGGCCTGCGGCTCGGTGAGCTGCATCGTGCCCATCCATTCGCCGCTGACGAGTTTGCCGAGGTACTGCTTCTTGAGCGTCTCGCTGCCGTAGGCATGTAGCGCGTCGATCGCCGCCATCGTCAGCACCGGGCCGATGCCGAAGGCCATGGACGCCGAGTTCCACATCTCGATGCAGGCTGCGTTCAGCGCCTGCGGCAGGCCTTGGCCGCCCCAATCGGACGGTGAGGCGAGGCCGTTCCACCCTGCCGCGGCCCAGTCGGTGTAAGCCTCTTTCCAGCCGGGCGGCGTCGTGACGTTGCCGTCCTTGAACGGCGTTCCGAACTTGTCACCGACCTGATTGAGCGGCGCGATCACATCGGTGGCGTAACGCCCGGCCTCCGCAATGACGGAGTCGACCGTCTCTTCGTCGAGATCGCCATAAAGTCCTTCCGCCAGCGCAGCCTTCAGGCCGGCAGCGTGCTTGAGGGTGAATGCGATATCGGCGACCGGCGCGCGGTAGGTCATGGCTCGCTAATTTAGTGCCGGGGCAGGGCGGGTCAACGCGCGCTACATATATAATATGCGGCTTGCGGACATTGATCGGGCAGGGCCGCGCCGCTATGGTCCGGCCGCCGCGCACGAAATCGCTTCGCCGCGGCTCTCCAGTACCTGTTGGGGCGTAGCCAAGTGGTAAGGCAGCGGATTTTGATTCCGCCATTCCCAGGTTCGAATCCTGGCGCCCCAGCCACATAGCCGTTCGCATCTGTTCGCACGCGACCGCAGATGTTCAAATCGCGCTGCGATACCAATGTCTTTGTGACCGCGTTCATTCACATGCGTCTGCCTTCGTTCTCTTGCAGCCGAAAATTTGACGGTATCTATGACGGTATATTTCGGCCGTCCTGTCTGTCACGGGACATGGAGATACCGTCATGGCATTAACCGACACGCGGATCCGCAACGCCAGGGCGCGAGCGCAACCTTATAAGCTGAGCGATGGCGGCGGCATGTATCTGCTGGTGACGCCGAAAGGCGCAAGTTACTGGCGGTTGGATTATCGGTTCGCCGGGAAACGCAGGACGCTTGCGCTCGGCATCTATCCGAACGTGTCTCTCTCAAACGCAAGATCTCGACGCGAGGACGCGCGAACTTTGCTGGCGAAAGACATTGATCCCGGCGTTGCAAAGAAGGCAACCAAGCGCGTCGCCAAGCTAGCCTCAGGGAACACATTCGAAGTCATAGCGCGTGAATGGATCGCCAATCAGCGAAATCGGCTGGCTGTTCGATGTTCGATACTGCTTCTTGCCCGGCTTGAAGCGGATATTTTTCCGCAGATCGGCTCGCGGCCCATCATGGATATCGATGCACCTGAGCTGTTGGAGATGCTCAGAAACGTCGAGAAGCGGGGGGCCATAGAAACCGCTCGACGGCTGCGGCAGCTATGTGGCCAAATATTCCGCTATGCCATCGCGACCGGGCGGGCAAAGCATGATCCGTCTGCCGACCTTAGAGGCGCGCTGAAATCCCCCGGCAGGCCACGTGGCCACAAGGCAATGCCGCTCGACGAGATGCCGACCTTTATGGATGCGCTCGGCGCGTATGACGGTGATTTGCGAACGCGCCTTGCCTTGCGGCTCATGGTTTTGACGTTTACCCGCACAACTGAACTGCGAGCAGCGCGTTGGCCTGAATTTGAAAATCTCGATGGGAATGAGCCGGTTTGGCGTATCCCGGCGGAACGTACCAAAATGAAGCGCGAGCACCTTGTTCCGCTTGCACCGCAGGCTTTGGCAGTCCTTCGTGAACTGCGAGAGCTGCCTTGTTCCGATGCCAGCCTGTTTCTATTTCCCTCAGCGTCACTCTAAAAATGCATGAGCAACAACACGATGTTCTATGCGCTGTACCGCATGGGATACCACGGTCGCGCAACTGTTCAT
>JBEVFG010000036.1:0-14069 GCA_040512415.1 Pseudolabrys sp.
GCTTGTGACGTCCAGTGTCGCTGTTGGGCGGATGATGGATCAGTATGATCCGAAAGAGGTCCTCAACCTTGAGCTTGTTGAGTATGGCCGCGAGCTCGGCGAGCTGTTTTGTGCCGAGCCAGCCGGTGGCAAGAAACGGTGCCGTCGGCACACCGGTTGAAAGGCCGATCAGCGCAGAATTGCCGCGGCGCCGGATGAAGGGAAATCCGCCTTCGCCATCGTCGTCGCACATATACGCGCCCCATTGCCTTGCGGCGAGCGCCGCGGCCTCTCGCACATAGATGTCATGGTTGCCCGGGACGAAAGTCACATCGCGCGCGGAACCGAGTGTTTCCAGCCAGTCACGGCCGCGTGGAAACTCGTCCGGCAAGGCGATATTGGCGATATCGCCGGTGACGACGATGTGATCCGGGGCTTGCACCCTGACATCGGCAGTGATCGCCGAAAGCGCGGCCGGGTCGTGGATAAATTGGCGCCTTCTCTGCCAATTTATGTATCCGGTCACCCGCTTGCCGATCAGCTCGCTCCAGCGCGGCTCCGGCAGAGGTACGAGATGCGGGTCGGAAAGATGCGCGAGGGTCAGCATCGGTTCCTTGATGCGGGATCATGAACTCCCGATCAAGATGCCCGCAATGAACACCAGCACGCCGCCGACCACCACCTGGAATGCCGCCTGCAGGAAGGGCGTGTCCATGAAGCGGGTGCGGATCCAGGAGATTGCCGCCAGTTCGACCGCTACCACAAGGATCGCGGCAATGGTTGCTACATAGAAATCTGGAATGAGAAAGGGCAGCGTGTGACCGAGCCCTCCGATTGCGGTCATCACGCCGCACACCGTGCCACGCAACAACGGAGCGCCGCGCCCGGTCAGGGAGCCGTCGTCAGAGAGCGCTTCGGCAAAGCCCATCGAGATGCCCGCGCCGACAGAGGCCGCCATGCCGACCAGAAAGGTCTCCCAGGTGTTATGGGTCGCGAAGGCTGCCGCAAACAGCGGCGCAAGCGTCGATACCGAGCCGTCCATGAGCCCGGCGAGGCCCGGCTGCACATATTGCAGCACGAACATGCGCCGCGCGGTTTCCTCTTCCTTGGCGAGCGCGCCCGTCGTGAGAATTTCCTGACTCAACTTGTGCGCCAGGCTCTCGTGGCCTGCTTCAGCCTCCGCCAGCTCGACCAGCAGCTGGCGCACCGAGGCGTCGCGTGCGTTTTCTGCTGCCTTGCGGTAATAGCGCTCCGCTTCGAACTCCATGTTCTCGGCGAACTTGCGCACCTCCTCGAGGCCGAGCGGCCGTGTCAGCCACAAAGGCTGCTTCGGGTGCAGAAAACCCTTGACGTCCTGACGGCGGATCAGGGGCAGGTAGTCTCCGAATTTCTTGCGATAGAGATCGAACAGCATCGTGCGGTGATGCACTTCCTCTTCAGCCATCTCGTCGAATACCTTTGCGGAGGACGGGAACTGCTCGCGCAGACCTTCGGCAAAACCGCGATAGATGCGGCTATCCTCTTCCTCGTTGGTGATGGCGAGGGCCAGAACTTCCTGCTCGCTGAGATCGGAAAACCGTTTCACGCTCTACCTCGTTGTCGCCCGCGGAACGTTTTATGGCATATGTTGGAATCATTCTAAACAAAGAAACGATGGTTTCCACCGGGGGGCCAGTGCCGGAAATACTTCGGGGCCAGGACGAATGATGGAGCAATTGCATCGCCTGCGGCGCGCGCTTGAGCCGGTCATAGGCCGGGTCATGCACTTCTATTGGCGCTTCTCGCGCGCCGCGACGCTGGGCGCCCGCGCCATGGTCATCGACGGTACGGGACGGATCTTCCTCATCAAGCACTCATATGTTGACGGATGGCATCTTCCCGGCGGCGGTGTAGAGACCGGCGAAACGTTTCTCGACGCGCTTGCACGAGAGCTCGTCGAGGAAGGAAACATCCGGCTCAGTGCGAGCCCGCAGCTCTTCGGCATCTACTTCAACAAACGAGCCTCGCGGCGCGACCATGTCGCTCTGTTCATCGCCCGCGATTTTCTCCAGGACGGAGACCCGCGCCCCAATCGTGAAATCGTTGCACACGGCTTCTTCCACCCCGATGCCTTGCCGGAAGATACCGGCCGGGGCACGCGCGCTCGCGTGGCCGAAGTGTTCGGCAGCGCACCGGTCAGCGCGTTTTGGTGAGCGCTACGCGTGCGCGATCGTGAGGCGCGGCGAAGTCGAGCTGCGGGCCGACCGGAACAATGCCAGTCGGGTTCACGTGCCGCTGGCTTCCATAATAGTGGCGCTTGATCTGTTCGATGCTCACGGTCTCGGCGACGCCCGGCACCTGATAGAGATCGCGCAGATAGTTCGACAGGTTCGGATATTCGTAGATGTGCCGCCAATTGCATTTGAAATGCGAGTAGTAAACCGCATCGAAACGGATCAGCGTGCAGAACAGCCGCCAGTCGGCTTCGGTGATCGTGTTGCCGACGAGATAGCGGTGCTGTGACAGGACCTGCTCGATCTCCTCGAGCGTATCAAAAACGTTGCGGAAGGCCTCCTCATAAGCGGCCTGCGAGGTCGCGAATCCGGCGCGATAGACGCCATTGTTGATGTTCGGGAAGATCAGGTCATTGAATTTGTCGATCTGCGCGCGCAGCGGTTCGGGATAATAGTCGGCCCGCACATTTGTGAACGCATCGAACGCCGAGTTGAGCATCCGGATGATCTCGGGCGATTCATTGTTGACGATCGTCTTTCGTTTCTTGTCCCAAAGCACCGGAACGCTCACGCGGCCGGTATAGCGCGGCTCGGCGAGCAGGTAGATCTCCGACAGCTTCGATTTGCCGTTGATGCTGTCACCGGTCGAGCCTTCGTTTACGTTAAAGGTCCACCCGTCCTTCAGCATGTCGGGCGAGACAATCGACATCGATACGACGTTCTCAAGCGCCTTCAGCTTGCGGAAAATGATCGTGCGGTGCGCCCACGGGCAGGCAAGCGAAACATAGAGGTGATAGCGTCCGGCCTCGGCGGCAAAATCCCCTTGGCCGGAGGGACCCGGACTTCCGTCTGGCGTCACCCAATTCCGGAATTTCGTGGTTGGCCTGATGAAATGGCCGTCCTTGGTGCGCGAAACATCGTCCTGCCAAACGCCATCGACCAGAAGTCCCATGCCGATCTCCTTAACCCTCGCTGCTCTTCATTTAGGCTGTTGCGACGCGTCGCGCCACGGGCAATGGACCAGAATCGGGCCAAATGCTAAGCGGCAGCGCCTGACACGGATATTTGACGTTCATGAGCGAACTCGTGCTCACAATTCTGCCGGAGACCGCCGCCGACGCGCTCGCGATCGAGCGTCTGCACGAGCGCACCTTCGGGCCGGGGCGCTTCGCGCGCTCGGCTTTCCGCATTCGTGAGGGCAGGGCTCACACCCTCGATCTATCGTTCACGGCGCGCATCGGCACGTTGATGGTGGGCTCGGTTCGCCTGACGCCGATCTGCATCGGTGAAACGCCGGCGTTGTTGCTTGGGCCGCTGACCGTCGAGCCGCCGTTCCGCTCGCATGGCGTCGGCACGGCATTGGTCAAGCGTGCGCTCCAGGAGGCGAAAAACGGCGGTCACAAGCTGGTCGTGCTGGTTGGAGACGAGCCGGTCTACGCCAAATCGGGATTCAAGCGGATTCCGAAAGGACAAGTGAAGATGCCAGGCCCCGTCGATCCTGCGCGCCTTCTGGTGGCAGAACTCGCGGCCGGCGCTTTCGACGGCGTAGCCGGCTTGATTCGGCCGGATTGGGAGACGGCCTAGCGCCCCTCTCTCGCCCAGGTCACCGCCAGCGAGCCGACCAGCAAGAGCAAGCCGAGGAGACCGGCGAAAATCGGAAGCACGCCGATCCCGCGCACGACGCTGACGTCGCGCATTCTTAGGCCGATCCAGTCATCACCTTTGAACGTCGTGCTGGTGCGCACTGCCACCACGCGGGGCACGTTGAGACTGGTGTTCTCCGCCAGTCTGCGTGCATCGCCGCCGGTAGCGCTGCTCAGTCCCTGCAGCATGTCAGGCGTCGAGGTTACCTCGGCAAATTCACGCGGGTTGGCGGGCCCGACATTGGCAAGCGCGGTGAGCTTGCCGTCGGTCGCGCGCCAGAGGCCAAGCTCGTTGGCGGTCGTTGCCGCCCGCCAAAGCCCGGGCTCGACCGTCTGAAGATCGATCGTCCGCGTTGCGCCGGTCGGTGACGTCAGCGTGATCTGATTGATGGTGTCGGCCATTGTCTGGCGCTGAATGGTGACGTCGCGGCCGCGCACGATGAGCCGCAGCGCTTCTTCCTCGAGATCGGGTTGTTTCATGAGCCAGTGCGACAAGCGACGCAGCAGATCGAGATGCGGCCCGCCGCCCTCGTAGCCGCGCGCCCACAGCCAGATGTGATCTGACAACAGCAGCGCCACGCGGCCCTGGCCTTCGCGTCCGAGGACCAGCAGCGGCTTGCCGTCGGGCCCCTGCATCACATTTGTGCCTGTGCTGCGCTTGATGTCGACCAGCCGGAACCAGTTGCTCCAGTGCGGCGGGTTGCTGTCCGAGCCTTCAAGGTCGCGCGTCACCGGATGGCGCCGGCCCGCGTCGGTGAGCTGGGGTTGGAATCGACGCTCGGTCACTTCGCCGGTCGGCTCGGCCGGGAGGATGCCGTCGAGCGGCGTACGCCAGATGCTGGTCGGGCTCGCATAGTCCGGCCCGGCCGCGATCAGAACGGCGCCGCCGTCACGCACGTACTTCGCGATGTTGTCGAAGTAGATGAGCGGCAGCACGCCCTGCCTGGCATAGCGGTCGAAGATGATCAGCTGGAATTCAGCGATCTTCTGCTGAAACAACTCGCGGGTCGGAAACGCGATCAGCGACAGCTCGTTGATCGGCGTGCCGTCCTGCTTTTCCGGCGGGCGCAGAATGGTGAAGTGCACCAGATCGACGGAAGCGTCCGACTTGAGCAGGTTGCGCCACGTGCGCTCGCCGGCATGCGGCTCGCCCGAGACAAGCAACACGCGCAACTTGTCGCGCACACCATCGATCGAGACGACCGCACGGTTGTTGATCGGCGTCAGCTCGCCATCGAGAGGAGATGCTTCGATCTCGACGATGTTCGGCCCCGCGTGCGGGATCGGCACATTGAACTTGATGTCAGTATGGACTGTCACCATGCGTTTGCTGAGCACCTCGCCGTCGCGGCGCACGGTGACTTCGGCCGCGCCGACCTTTGCTCCTTGGTCTTCGACACGGAATCCGATCGTCTGCGATTGTCCGACGATTCCGAAACGCGGTGTCTGAGTGAGCACGACGCGGCGGTCGATTTCGTCCTTGTGGCCGGTAATCAGCGCATGCAACGGGGCTGAAAAACCGAGCGCAGATGCGTCTGCCGGGACGTCGTGCACGCGGCCGTCGGTGATCAGGACGGCGCCGGCGACGCGGTCAGGCGGAACATCGGCGAGCGTGGAGGAAAGGGCCGCAAACAGTTTGGTCCCGTCGGTTTCCCCATCCGCCGCGCCGGCTTCCGCCACACGCACTTCGAGGCCGGGAATCCGTTTGAGCCGCTCGACGAGGGCGGCACGCGCGGCTTCCGTCTGCTGCGCGCGGTCGCCGAAGCTCTGGCTCGGGCTCTTGTCGACGATGACCGCGGCGACCGAGGGGATAGGCTCACGGTCTTCGCGCGTGAGCGAAGGATTGGCGAGCGCCAGCACCATCAGCGCCAGCGCCAGCGCGCGCAGTGGTGCGCCGCGGCTGCGCGCGAGCAGCAAAGCAATCGAAATCAGCGCGGCGACAGCGAAGGCCGCCCACGCCACGTAGGAGGGGACCAGCGGGGCAAATGAAATGCCGAGGTTCACGATACGCTCCTACTGCCCCAGGCGTTCCAGCAAGGCGGGGATATGCACCTGATCGGCTTTGTAGTTGCCGGTCAGGGCATACATCACGATGTTGACGCCGGCGCGGAACGCCAGCTCGCGTTGGCGCGGCTCGCCCGGCACCAGGGGCAGCATCGGCTGTCCATCAGGGCGCAGCGCCCAGGCTCCTGCCAGATCGTTCGACGTGATCAGGATCGAGGACACGCCGTCGCCTGCGCGCGCAGGTCGATTGCTCTCTTCTTCCTCGCCGGCCGCGGGCAAGGCCTCGACCCACAGTTGCCCGTTGGTGAAGCGGCCCGCAAAATCGCGCAGAAGAAAGAATGTCTTGGTGAGCACGTGATCGTGCGGCACCGGCTCGAGCTCGGGAATGTCGAGCGAGGACAGGATCGATCGCAATGCGACCATGCCGGGCCCGCGCATCTCGCCGCCGCGGCCGGGCGGCGCGTCGATCGCGTCGCGCGTGTCGAACAGCACGGTGCCGCCGCGCTTCATGTATGCGTCGATCTTGTCGAGCGCCGCCTGCGTCGGTTTCGGCGCGCCCGGCGCAATCGGCCAGTAGATCAGCGGAAAGAAAGCGAGCTCGTCGCGCGCGGGATCGAGCCCGATCGGATCGCCGGCCTCCAGCGCCGTGCGCTGGGCGAGAAACAACGTGAGACCCTGCAACCCGTTCTTGCTCAACTCGTCGACCGCGGCGTCGCCGGTGATGACGTAGGCGAGGTGGGTCTGCAGCGTTGCCTTCTGGGCCAATTCATCCGCGGGCGCATTCGGGCCTGGAGGCGGCGACGGAGTTTGGATCGGCCGGGCCGGAATGTTGAACTGAGTCGGCGGCCGGGGCGGACCCTGCGCCTGCGCGAGGTCCTGCGGCAGGCCAAGACCGCATAACAGTCCGAACGCGATCAACGCGACACTGGGGCGGCGGCGCGGACGCATGATCGACAAGCCGCCCGAAAGCCAGATCACCACCAGCGCATCGATCACGAGCAATGCCAGCGCGGCAAGGAATATCGGTCCGCGCAGGTCGAGCGGCTCGCCTTGCCGGTATGCATCGACGCGCGCATTAAGCGACGACGCATCAAGCGGCACGGGGCGGTCGTCCGGTGCGAGCGTGTTCACCGCGACCAGTCCTTCCGGTGGCCCGTAGAAACCGGGCGGGTGATCGAGGCTGCCCCGTTGGGTGTAGTTGCTGGGAATGGGGCGTGCCGTCGGCGGCGGGGTCGAGAATGCGCCAAAGCCGTCGAGCACGCGGGTCGGCGGCACGACCTGTGCCGCACGGCTGCCCGCCGCTTCGTTGGCCGCGTTGCTGGTCTCTGCGGCTGCGCTCGATCCGGCCAGGGTCACCAGGCGGCGCAGCATGTCGACGAATGCGCCGGACAGGGGGAGATCCGACCAGCGCGTGTCAGCCGTGACATGGAAGAGCACAATCAGTCCCTTGCCACGGCGCTCGGCGGTGACGAGTGGGGTGCCGTCGGCAAGTGTCGCCCAGGTTCGATCGGTGAGCTGCGAGTCGGGCTCCGCCAGTACCTGGCGGGTGACGGTTACGTCGGTCGGGACCGCCATGCCGTTGAACGGGCCCTCGCGCGAAAAAGCGGCAAGTTGCTGCGGCTTGTCCCAGCTCAGGCTGCCGCCGAGGGTGCGGCCGCCGCGGCGCAGCTTCACCGGCACGAGCTTGTCGTCGGCGCCGGCGAGGTGCGGCCCGGCAAAGCGCACAAGCACGCCGCCATTGTCGATCCATTTGTTGAGCTGATCGAGCGCCTCGTTGACGTTGCCGACATCGGCAAGGATCAGCATCGGCAATTTGCGCTCTAGGAACTGGGTGATGGCTTCTGCCGGAGCAACGCCTTCGGCAAGCCGCACGTCCGCAAAGGGATTGAGCGCGCGCGCGAGATAGTAGGTCGCACCGATCAAGGGCTGCGAACGATCCGCGGTCGATCCGGATACGATGCCGACCGTGCGCCGCCGCCAGCGCTTGTCCAAGAGCTGCACGGCGCCCGCCGAGCGCTCGCCGACAATTTCGAGGCGTGCGACGTCGTTGCGAATTTCGACGGGGAGATCGATCACCGCGTCGGTTTCGCGATCTCCGGACTTGAAGTTGAAAGGCGCCTCGCCCAACGGCAGGCCCTTGAGATCGATGGCGCTCACCATTCCGATGTCGCCCGCGCCGGTTTGCGCGCGCAGCACCTTCACCGTCAGCGCGCCCGCTGCGTTGTCGGCAGCTGCAAGCGCATGCGGGATCGGCAGTCCGCCTTCGACGATGCTGAGCGGGTGGTTTCCTACTGCGCGCTTCAAGCCGTCGACAAACGTCGCACCTTTGCCGAGATCGACGCCGTCCGACAACCAGACGACTTCCACATTTGGTGCCGCGGCAAGAAAGCGCTCGATGAGCGGCAAGGCTGCACTGCGGTCAACGCCGAAAGGCTTCGGCTTGACCTGCTTGATCTGCACGCGGGCAGCGCCTGCAAGGCCGAGGGAAATATCGCGATCGGTTTCCGACAGCGGCAGGATTGCGACGCCGCGATTGTCGGCTTCGGCGCGCGCGATCATCTCGTCAGCGGTTCGCAGGCGCGCGTCCCAGGATGCCGCCGCGGGCCAGCCGTCGTCGAGCATGATCAACAGCGGGGCGGCGCGGTCCGTGGTCGCGAGCGGGGGATTCCACATTGGGCCGGCGGCCGCGATGATGATGAGGGCGGCCAGAGTCAGCCGCAGCAGCGTGAGCCACCAGGGCGTGCGCGATGGGGTTTCTTCCTTCTGGGCGATCTCGAACAGCAGGCGCGTCGGCGGAAAATCGACACGGCGGGGGCGCGGCGGAACCAGCCGCAGCAGCCACCACAGCACAGGCAGACTGAGCAAGCCGAGCAGCACCAGCGGCTGCGCAAACCCAAGCGGTAGTGATCCGATCATGCGGCGCTCGCTGGGCTAGCTGTGGCGTGCCGGGTGCTGGCGACGAACGGCTGCGTGTTGTCGCCCATGCGCGAATGTAGCACGAGCAGAAGTTCGCTCGCCGGACGGTCAGTGCGGTGGATTGCGAAGCTCCATCCGCGCAGATCGGTCTCCGCGCGGATTGCAGCGCGGTGATGCTCGACGATTGCCTGGTAATCGTTGCGCCATGCCTCGGCACGGCCCGCGGTGATGCTGCCGGCGCCCTCGGGTTCAATGAACTCAACCCGGCCCGAATAGGGAAAGCTTTCCTCCGCCGGATCGACAATCTGAATCACGTGGCCATGGGCGCCGGTGGCAGCAAGTTGCGTAATCTTGCCGCGCACTTCGCTCATCGGAACCCACAGATCCGACAACAGCACGATCTCCGACAGGGGAGAGGGCGCAAACGACGGCGGCAGGCTCGCGCGCTCCGTAGGGTCATGCAGGATCGCTTCGGCCATCTTTTCGATGACGTTGCGGCTCGCAGTCGGGCGGGTAAGGCCGGGAACGCCGACCCGCTCGCCGCCTTGCACGAGCACTTCGGCCAATGCGAAGGCCACAACAAGCGCACGCTCGAGCTTGCTGTCTTGCGCCAGAGTAGAAGTAAAAGTCATCGACGGCGACCGGTCGGGCCAGATCCACACTGTGTGCGACGCCTCCCATTCCCGCTCGCGCACATACAGATGATCGTCACGCGCCGAGCGTCTCCAGTCGACATTCTGGGCAGGCTCGCCCGAGACGAAACGGCGGTACTGCCAGAAGTTCTCGCCGGGCCCGGCGCGCCGCCGTCCGTGTAATCCGTGAATGACCGTCGAAGCAACGCGGCGCGCCTCAAGAATGAGTCGGGGCATTGCGTCGGCCAGCTTGCGGGCGCCGACCGTCGCTTGCTTTACCGTTCCGGTCTCGCTGTCGTTCGCCTTCGACTCCGCCATCGCAGCTATCCGATGCGCGCCTTAAGCCGCCGGATCACATTCGGAATGGTTTCGCCTTCCGCCCGCGCCGCAAATGTCAGCGCCATGCGGTGCTTGAGCACAGGCTCCGCCAGTTCGAGCACATCGTCGACCGAAGGCGCGAAGCGGCTATCGAGAAGAGCGCGTGCGCGCACTGCAAGCATCAGCGCCTGGCTGGCGCGCGGGCCCGGGCCCCAGGAAATTAATTTACCGATCTCGCCCGCTTCAGGGCCCGGACGCGCCGAGCGCACAAGCGCGAGAATTGCCTCGACGACCGACTCGCCGACGGGCAGCCGGCGGACCAGCCGCTGTGCCGACAGCAGGTCTTCGGCCGTCATCGCTGGCTTGGCGCGCGACTCCTCCGCGCCGGTCGTGTCGAACAGGATTTTTCGTTCGGCGTCCTGATCGGGATAGTCCACGTCGACTTCCATCAGGAAGCGGTCGAGCTGCGCTTCCGGAAGCGGATAGGTGCCTTCCTGCTCGAGCGGATTTTGCGTGGCCAGAACATGAAACGGCTTCGGCAAATCGTGACGGACACCGGCAACGGTCACATGCTGCTCCTGCATCGCCTGCAGCAGCGCCGACTGGGTGCGCGGCGAGGCGCGGTTGATCTCATCGGCCATCAGCAATTGCGCGAACACCGGGCCTGCGATGAAACGAAAGCTGCGCTTTCCGCCCGGACTTTCCTCAAGAACCTCAGTGCCGAGAATATCGGACGGCATCAAGTCGGGCGTGAATTGAATACGGCGCGCGTCGAGACCAAGAGCGGTACCCATGGTGTCGACCAGTTTTGTTTTCGCGAGACCGGGCACGCCGACCAGCAGCGCGTGACCGCCGGAGAGGACCGTAACCAGCGCGCGCTCCACCACCACATCCTGGCCGAAAATGACGGCACCGATCGCTGCTTTCGCAGCACGGACATGAGCGGCCGTGGATTCAGCCGCACGTACGATCATGTCTTCCAATTTTTCCAAGCTCTCGCCGCCGGCTTTCGCCATGATGTCGATTCCTTTCGTCGCCCGATCGATGCAGCACAGAACTCCGTGCAACAAACGCGCCAAGGCGATTTTGCTGCGCTATTTGGGCCGAATCTGCCTCAATCTCCGGGCAAGCTTACGCTATCTTCCGCCGCCGGGCCGGGTGAATCACGAAGATGCGAACAGGCTCGCGGCGGCCTAATTATCGAAGGAAAACAATGGCGAAGGCAGGGCAGAGCGGGTTGGAAGCGATCGCAGCGGGGCTGCCCCGCGAAAACAGGGGCCCCCCGCCTGTCGAACTTTGGAATCCGCCTTACTGCGGCGATATCGACATGAAAATCGCCGCAGACGGCACCTGGTTCTACCAAAAGACGCCAATCGGCCGGCTAGCTTTGGTCAAATTGTTTGCATCCGTACTCAAGCGGGAAGGCGACAAACACTTTCTTGTGACACCGGTCGAGAAAGTCGGAATCGTCGTCGAAGACGCGCCGTTCCTCGCGGTGGAGATGAAAACCTCACGCGGCGATGGCGGGCAGGTCCTCGAATTCCGTACCAATGTCGACGACTGGGTGGCTGCTGGGCCCGGCCATGCATTGCGGTTCGAACTACAATCGGAAACGGGCGGACTGAAGCCGTACCTGCATGTGCGGCGCGACTTGTGGGCGAAAGTCACGCGCGCGCTGTTCTATGACCTTGTTGCGCTCGGCGAAGAGCGTGATGTCGACGGCAAGGCGATGTTCGGTGTTGCGTCGCAAGGCGAGTTCTTCGCTATGGCGGAAGCGAGCGCCGTGCGGGAGTTCGCTTGATGCAGCATCCGCTGACGACACTTTCGGCCGAAGACTTTTTCGCGCGCGTGCGGACGCGGCTGACGCTTAACGTGCCGCCTGGCCTTACCGATCCGAACGTGATGCCCGCTCGCGGCGATCATGATGCCGACCCGGTGATGCGAAAGATCGCCGAAGTGCGGCCGATCCGTCCTGCCGCGGTACTGATCCCGATCGTCGACCATCCCGAACCGGCGGTGCTGCTCACCCAACGCGCGCAGCATCTGCCCGATCACCCTGGGCAGGTTTCGTTTCCAGGCGGCAAGATCGATGATGGTGATGCCGATCCGTGTGCGTCGGCGCTGCGCGAGGCTGAGGAAGAGATCGGACTCGACCGCCAACACGTTGAACCCCTCGGCTATCTCGATCTCTACATGACGACGCTGGGCTACCGCATTGTGCCGGTGATTGCGCGCGTCAAACCGGGCTTCGCGCTCAAGCTCAATCCGAGCGAAGTCGATGCGACCTTTGAGGTGCCGCTCGATTTCCTGATGGACCAGAGCAATGTGCAACGCCACTCGCGCGATTGGCAGGGCATGACGAGGCACTACTACGCAATTACTTTTGGTGACCGCTACATTTGGGGCGTGACGGCTGGTATCCTGCGGAATCTTTACGATCGGATTTATCGATGATCCGCCCGGTTCTTACCGAAGTCTTTCTTTTTCTCACGCCGTTCGTGCTCTACGCGGTTTTTTTGTTGGCGACGAAAGCCGGCGTGCTGGATCTCAAGTCGTGGCCTTTGATGCGCGTTCTCACTCTGGCCATCGCAGCGCTGCTGCTGGTGCTCGGCAGCTTCATCTATTTCGCGCACTTCTCCGGCGCACCGCCGGGGTCGACCTACATTCCGGCCCATATTGAAGACGGAAAATTCGTGCCAGGGACCACGAAGTAATGGCGCAGAAGACCGGTCGCACCGACCGCAAATTCAGCAGTGCCGTCTGGCTGACGTCCGGCGCCTTGCCGCGGCTGCTGGCCGTACTCGATTGCGACGGCGAGGAGGCGCGTGCCGTGGGCGGGGCGGTCCGCAACGCGTTGCTGGGTGTGCCGGTTATGGAGGTCGACGTAGCCACGACGGCGGTACCCGACGAAGTCGTGAAGCGCGTGACCGCGGGGGGCTTCAAGGCCGTTCCGACCGGCATCGAGCACGGCACGGTGACCGTCGTGATCGACAAGCATCCTTTCGAGGTAACGACGCTGCGCAAGGACGTCGAAACCTTTGGCCGGCATGCCAAGGTCGAATTTGGCCGCGACTGGAAAGCCGATGCCGAACGGCGCGACTTTACGATCAACGCGCTCTCCGTGACGCGCGATGGCACCGTCTACGATTATGCCGGCGGCCTCGACGATCTTGTTCATCGCCGCGTGCGGTTCATCGGCGATCCGGCAAAACGCATCGAGGAAGACAACTTGCGTATTTTGCGGTTCTTCCGCTTTCACGCCGCCTATGGCGCCGGACATCCCGACGCCACCGGCCTGGCTGCCTGCATCGCCGCGCGGAAAGGTCTCGACCAGCTTTCACGTGAGCGCGTGCGCATGGAGCTGCTGAAGCTGCTGGTGGCCCCCCACGCGACGGCCACCCTTGCCGTCATGGCGCATGCCGGGCTGCTGCTGCTTGTGCTTGGCGGCGTGCCTTATCTTGCTGATTTCGAGAACGTCGCAAAAGTCGAGGCTGCGACTGGAGCGACTCCCGATGCGGTGCGCCGCCTTGGAGCGCTCGGCGTCGTTATTGCCGAAGATGCCGAACGGCTGTGGCAACGGTTGCGGCTCACGAACAACGAGCACGAGCGACTCGCGTCAATGGCGGAGGGTTGGCGGCGGATTTCGCCCGCATTCGGCGACAACGCGGCAAAGGCGCTGCTCTACCGCCTCAATGCGCAACACTTCACCGATCACGCGCTGCTCGGATGGGCCCGGTCCGAGGCCAACGCCCACGATACAAAATGGCACGAGCTCGCGACGCTTCCGCAGCGTTGGAGGGCACCGGAATTTCCGTTGAAAGGGCCAGACTTCATGAAGCGTGGCGTGGCGCAAGGGCCGGCGCTGGGAGCAGCGCTTGCCGCGGCCGAGCGTGCGTGGATCGTTGCGGGATTTACGCAAGAGCGGCGCGCTCTGGACGGAATTGCCGATGCCGCCGCGAAGAGCGCGGCCGGTTCATGAATGTCCTCTCCGGCTTTGCCGACATTTCTTTCTGGCAATTGGTCCCGGTCGCGGCAGTGGCCTTGTTTGCCTCCATCATCGGCGGCGTGTCCGGTTATGGCACCGGCGCGCTCATGCCGCTGGTGCTGGTGCCACTGGTTGGCGCCGAGCCGGTCGTGCCGATTATCGCCATCTCGGCGCTGTTCACAAATTCCAGCCGGGTCTTTGCGTTTCTGAAATATGCCGACTGGCGCCGCGCCGCGATCGTGCTCGCAGCGTCGGTGCCGACATGCGTGCTCGGCGCGTGGGGTTACACGCGCCTTTCCAGTGCCGGCGCGGCGTTGGTGATCGGCGGCATGCTGATCGCGAGCGTGCCGTTGCGGCGCCTCATGCGCTATCACGGCTT
>JBEVFG010000037.1:0-2978 GCA_040512415.1 Pseudolabrys sp.
AAACTCCTCCAATGCAATGGAAATCTTGCGGCCGTTTGGGGTCGTCCAGGTGTAGAGATCAATCACGGGAAATGTCCTTTTGGTTCTCATCTCATGCCCGGCTCTGTCGTCGGGCATCCACATCATCAAATTCAGCAGAAAGACGTGGATGGCCGGGACAAGCCCGGCCATGGCGCGACTCTCTATAGAAATTCCTCGGCCTCGTCACCCGGCCTGTAGCAAGGCTGCTATGCCGCTTTCTTTTCTAGGTCCGACTTCCATTGTCCGAGGGCGGCAAGGCCATTCATCTTTGCGCGATGCGAGAAAGCACGCTGTGCCGCGGCGACATTTTCAGATTTGCCCTTCCAGGTCGTCTGCGGCGCATGCTGCAGCGCGCGGCCATACGAGAAGGTCAGTTTCCACGGCAGATTGCCGATCTTGTTCATTGCGTCGAGGTGGGCGGTCGCCTCTTCATCGCTTTGTCCGCCCGAGAGGAAGGCAATGCCCGGCACCGCGCCTGGCACGCATTCCTTCAGCATCTTGACGGTCTTTTCGGCGACCTCGTCGACGGAAGCGCGCTTCGCGCATTTCTTCCCGGCGATTGCCATGTTCGGCTTGAGCACCATGCCTTCCAGCGCAACGCGATTGTAGAAAAGTTGCTGGAATGTCTCTTTGAGGGCCCATGTGGTGACGTCGACGCAGCGGTCTATATTGTGGTCGCCGTCCATCAGCACTTCCGGTTCAACGATCGGCACGATCTGGGCCGCCTGGCATAGCGCGGCGTAGCGCGCGAGTGCGTGCGCATTCGCAAGAATGCAAGTGTAGGACGGAATCCCGGCGCCGATGTCGATCACGGCGCGCCACTTCGCGAAGCGTGCGCCTTGCTCGTAATATTTAGGCAGGCGATCGGCGAGCTTGTCGAGACCGATGGTGACCACTTCGCTCGGGCACTCGGGCAATGGCTTTGTCCCTTCGTCCACCTTGATGCCGGGGATCGCACCCACCTTCCTGATGAGTTCGACCAGCGGAGTCCCGTCCTTGGCTTTTTGCCAGATTGTCTCGTCATAGAGGATGACGCCGGAAATATGCTTCATGCCCTCGGCCGAGCGGAAGAGCATCTCGCGATAGTCGCGCCGCATGTCTTCGGTCGATTCGACGCCAATCGCATCAAAGCGCTTCTTGATCGTGCCGGAGGATTCGTCTGCTGCCAGGATGCCCTTGCCGGACGCCACCATGGCCTGAGCGACCTTGTTCAGTTCATCGAGTTTCATGGCTTTCTCCATCGCATCCCTTCAGATTCGCCGGCGGCGCTACTCAACGTCATTTTACCCGCAATACCTCGACTCCGGGCAAGGCCTTGCCTTCGAGCCATTCCAGGAAGGCGCCGCCCGCAGTTGAAACATAGGTGAGGCGGTCGGCCACGCCTGCGACATTGAGTGCCGCGACCGTATCTCCGCCGCCCGCCACCGAGACAAGCTCGCCGGCTTCACTCAGTTCCGCCGCCGCCTCGGCAACCTCGACGGTGCCGTTGTCGAACGGTTCCATTTCGAAGGCGCCGAACGGGCCGTTCCATACCAGCGTCTTCGAGCGCGCCAGGACGGACACCACCTGCTCGACGCTGCGCGGGCCGATGTCAAGAATCATTTCAGCGCCGCCGACTTTGTCGACGTCAACGACCCGGGAGGGCGCTCGCGCTTCAAATTTTTGCGCGACGACAGCGTCGACGGGCAGCACGATCTCCCGCTTCGCAGCCTTGGCCTTTGCCATGATATCCCGCGCGGTGCCGACGAGGTTGGCTTCCACGAGGGATTTGCCGACGTCTTTCCTCTGCGCGAGCAGGAAAGTATTGGCCATGGCGCCACCGATGATCAGGATATTCACCTTGTCGAGCAGATTGCCCAGCAAGTCGAGCTTGGTCGAAATCTTGGCGCCGCCGACGATCGCTGCAAGCGGTCGCTGCGGATGGTCCAGGGCCCGCGAAAGCGCTTCAAGCTCAGCCTGCATCGTGCGACCGGCATAGGCTGGAAGCTTGTGGCCGAGGCCCTCGGTGGACGCGTGCGCGCGGTGCGCGGCGGAAAATGCATCGTTCACCCAAATGTCACCGAGCTTCGCAAGCTCGGCGACGAAGGCGGGGTCGTTCTTTTCCTCGCCCGGATGAAAGCGGGTGTTTTCCAGGCACACGATGTCGCCGGGCTTCATGGCCGCAACCACGCCCTCGGCCGGCTCCCCGATGCAGTCGTCGGCGAACCTGACCGGCCGCTTGATGATCCGTGCGACCTCGGCGGCGACCGGTTTGAGCGAATGCTTGGAATCACGCCCCTTCGGGCGGCCGAAATGCGAAAGCAGGATAACCTTGCCGCCTTTGTCGGCGAGCTCGGTGATCGCCGGCGCCGCACGCTCGATGCGCGTCGCATCCGTCACGACTCCGTTCTCAACCGGCACGTTCAGGTCGACACGAAGCAGAATCCGTTTGCCTTTTGCTTCGACTCGGTCGAGCGTTTGAAATCCAGTCATAGGCCGCCCCGCAGCGACCGTCAGAGCAATTTGCCCATCGCGACGGCTGTATCCGCCATGCGGTTGGAGAAGCCCCACTCGTTGTCGTACCAGGACATCACGCGCACCAGCGTGCCGTTGATGACCTTGGTCTGGTCCATGTGAAACGTGGACGAGTGGGGGTCGTGGTTGAAATCGATCGAAACGTTGGGATCGTTCGTGTAGTTGAGGATGCCCTTAAGCTGCTGTTCCGCCGCGCGCTTGATGGCGTCGTTGATCTCTTCCTTGGTCGTCTGTTTCTTCGCAACGATCTTGAGGTCGATAACCGACACGTTCGGCGTGGGCACCCGGATGGAGACGCCGTCGAGCTTGCCCATGAGTTCGGGCAGGACCAGACCGATTGCCTTTGCGGCGCCGGTCGATGTCGGGATCATTGACATTGCCGCCGCGCGCCCGCGGTAGAGGTCCTTGTGAAGCGTATCGAGCGTTGGCTGATCGCCCGTATA
>JBEVFG010000038.1:0-4522 GCA_040512415.1 Pseudolabrys sp.
TCTATTCAGGCGTGGCCTGCATCACCGACCTGATGGTCAAAGAAGGCCTCATCAATCTCGACTTTGCCGACGTGCGCGCCGTGATGCGCGAGATGGGCAAGGCCATGATGGGCACCGGCGAAGCCTCCGGCGAAAAGCGCTCGCTGACAGCGGCCGAAGCCGCGATCTCCAATCCGCTGATCGACGACGCCTCGATGAAGGGCGCCAGAGGTCTGCTGATCTCCATCACGGGCGGCAAGGACCTCACGCTCTACGAAGTCGACGAGGCCGCAACCCGTATCCGCGAAGAAGTCGACCAGGATGCCAACATCATCGTCGGCGCGACGTTCGACGAGACGCTCGAAGGCATTATCCGCGTCTCCGTGGTGGCGACCGGTATCGACAACACCGGCCACATGCGCCAGGCGCAGCCTGCTGAAAGCGCGCTCAAGGAGCTCGCCGGCAAGATTCGCAAAGACAGCCGACGCGTCGCCGACCGCATCGAGCGGACCGCGGCGAGCGCGCACGCGGCGCCGTCCGTTGAATCCGCCGCGCATGCCGCGGTTGCGGCCGCCATTCTGGCGCCGACCGCGATCGAAGACGTGTCGATCCGGCCTATGCCGATGAAGCCGTCTTTGTTCGAGCCGGCCCAGGCCGAAGCGCCGGCGCCCGAGCCGCATATGCCGGCGGCGTTCATCCCGCCGGCCCCGGAGCGCATGGCGCCGCGTATGCCGCGCATCGATGAGCTACCGCTGCCCGCGCAAAACGAGATCCGGGCGCAGCGCGGCGAGATCGCCGAGGATCATCCCGAGAAGCGTCGCATGTCGCTGATGCAGCGACTGGCCTCAGTCGGTCTCGGCCGCCGTGTGGACACCGAGGCACCGCCTGCGGCGCCAATACCGCGGCCGGCGCGGCCAGTGCCGCAATATGAGCGTCCGCCGCAGCGCCCCAGCGCTCGCAATCCCGAAGGCCGCCCGCCCGAGCCGGTCTCGGAATATGCGCGCCGCAGCGGGCCGCATGGCCTCGACCCCCATGGCCGCGACGCTCCTGTGCATAATTCCGGCGAGGACGACCAGCTCGATATCCCGGCTTTCCTTCGCCGCCAGGCCAACTGACGCCAAGACTTACCCCAGCGGCCCCGCTCTGGTTTCCAGGGCGGGGCCGCTGGCTCGTAGGGAGTCAGGCTAACAGATTGATCAGACAAATGTTTTCGACGCTCCAGAGAGTTAGGAAAACGATGACCTCGGCCTTGGCCGCTCTATGGGAGCGGAACATTCAGCGTTGGCCACGGCCCGGCCGACCTGAAATTGCGGCAAAAAAGAGTAACAGACGGTAAGAAAGCGTGAATTGGAGCGCCCCCGTCAATCGCCTAAGTTTCAGCCGCGAAAGGGACTTTTCGAGTCTCTGGGGATGCCGCTCAAGCTTAACGGCGGCTACGACGAAGGCAGAAATATGGCCCCGCGAGGGCCTTGGGGATGGGGCCGCAGGCTACGATGAGCCGGCGGAAGTTGGGTAGATGAAGGGCGCCAAGCAGACAACGCTACGCCACCCGGTTGCCATTTCAGGCATCGGTGTTCATTCCGGCCTCCCGATCACTCTTACGCTTCATCCGGCCGACGACGATGCCGGCATCGTTTTCCAGCGCATTGCAGCGGACGGCTCGATCGAGCGCGAGATTCGCGCCGACGTGCGCGCCGTGACCGCCACCGAATTCGCTACGGTGCTTGGCGATGCCGAAGGCCCGCTTTGCTCGACGGCAGAACATCTGCTGGCGGCGTTGCGCGGCCTTTACGTCGACAACGTCGTTGTCGAAATCGACGGGCCGGAAGTTCCGATCATGGATGGCAGCGCAGCCGCCTTCGTTGACGCGATTGACCAGGCGGGCCTGACATCGCGCGCGCTGCCGCGCCGCTACATCGAAGTCGTCAAGCCGGTCTCGGTGTCCAAGGACGGCGCCTACGGCGAATTGCGCCCGTATCAGCACGGCTTTCGCGTCGAGGCCGAGATTGATTTCGATCACCCGCTGATCGGCCAGCAGGCGCTTTCGCTCGACATCGAACCCGACACGTTCCGCCGCGAGATCGCGCGCGCAAGAACATTCGGCTTCATGCGCGACGTCTCAAAGCTGTGGAGCGCGGGCTACGCGCTTGGCGCATCGTTCGAGAATACGCTGGTGGTCAGCGAAGACCGCGTGCTTAATCCGGAAGGCCTGCGCTTCGCCGACGAGTTCGTGCGGCACAAGGTGCTGGACGCAATCGGTGACCTGGCGCTCGCAGGTCAGCCGCTCCTTGCGGCCTACAAGACCGTCCGTGGCGGCCACAAGCTCAATCACGCGGTGTTGTCCGCGCTGATGTCCGATCGGAGCGCCTGGCGGGTGGTGGAAGCTGACGAGCGGGTCCGCCGCGTTCGCGGCAGCGCCAGCCTGGCGACCGGTCTTGTGGCACCGGCCTATGGGCCAGAAGTGTCCTGAAAATCTAGCGATTTGGCCTTAACCTTCGCCTTAATCCGGGCCGAATGTCGGCTTAGTCGCATGGCGAGAGCCCGCATTTTCGTATAGACCGGCGCGATTACCGCCGTTGGAAAACCGAGCTAGCGGGGGAAGCGACACGTTCGCGTAGATGGGTCCGTGTTCGAAACTTTCATGGCCAGGCACGTCGTGCCCCAGGGCACCTCAGACATGACCGCAGCGCCAAAATTGGCGGGCTGGTCACGCGTCGCGCGCGTGCTGGCTGTCGCCGCGGTGGCCGTGAGCCTCGGGGCGTGTAGCAGCTTCGACGTGTTCGCCAAAAAGGACGACACGCCGCCCGACGAGCCTGCCGATCGGCTCTACAACGAAGGCCTCTATCTTCTCAACGCGAAAAAGGACGCCAGGGACGCGGTCAAGAAATTCGAGGAAGTCGACCGTCAGCACCCTTACTCCGAGTGGGCGCGCAAATCGCTGCTCATGTCAGCCTACGCCTACTATCAGGCCGGCGAATATGATGACTGCGTGAATGCGGCGAAGAGGTACGTCACTTTGCATCCCGGCAGTCAGGATGCTGCCTATGCTCAATATTTGATTGCCTCGTCCTACTTCGAAGAAATTCCGGACGTAACCCGAGACCAGGCGCGCACCGAAAGGGCGCTTGCCGCGCTTGAAGAGGTCATCCGGAAATATCCGACGACCGAGTACGCGAACAGCTCGAAACTGAAGATCGAAGTCGCGCGTGATCAGCTCGCCGGCAAGGAAATGGAGATCGGCCGTTATTATTTGAAGAAGAAGGACTACACCGGCGCCATCAATCGCTTCAAAGTGGTCGTCACCAAGTACCAAACCACTCGTCACGTCGAAGAAGCGCTCATGCGGTTGACCGAAAGCTATATGGCGCTGGGCATCACCGATGAGGCGCAGACCGCGGCCGCCGTGCTCGGGCACAATTTCCCGGACAGCCAGTGGTACAAGCACGCTTATGCCGTGGTGAAGACCGGCGGGGTGGAGCCTAAGGAAAATCAGGGCTCCTGGATCAGCAGGGCCTTCAAGGGTATCGTGGGTTAGCGCCCCGGCAGACTGGGATTCACAGCGGAAGGGCCGGCCCAGGGACAAGCCTTGTGCCGGCCTTCCGCGTCTTTAATGATGGCGAATCTGCAGGGCCGCGCACCTATGCTCTCCCGACTGTCCATTCGCGACATCGTTCTGATCGAACGGCTCGACATCGATTTTGCCGGCGGCCTTGCCGCGCTCACCGGCGAGACCGGCGCCGGAAAATCGATCCTGCTAGATGCTTTCGCGCTGGCCCTGGGCGGCCGCGGCGACCAGACGCTGGTGCGGCAAGGACTTGAGCAGGGGCAGGTGACGGCCGTCTTCGATGTTGTGCAGGGTCATCCGGCGCGCGCGCTGCTGGCGGCCAATGACATTTCGTCAGAAGACGAATTGATCCTCCGCCGCGTGCAGCTGTCCGATGGGCGCACGCGCGCATTCGTCAATGACCAGCCGGTCAGCGTGCAGGTGCTCCAGCAGCTCGGTAGCGCGCTGGTCGAGATTCACGGCCAGCACGACGAGCGTGCGTTGACCGACGCGGCAACGCATCGCCGATTGCTCGATGCTTTCGGCGGGCTCGAAAGTCAGGCTTCAGAGGTCGAAACACTCTGGCAGGCGCGGCGCGACGCGCGTGAGGCGGCCGATGCCCATCGCGCCGAGGTCGAGCGCGCCAAGCGCGAGGGTGACTGGCTGCGCCATGCCGTCGACGAGCTCAATAAGCTTGCGCCGCAAGGCGGTGAGGAGACCGCGCTCGCGGAGCGGCGGACCTCCATGATGCAGGCCGAAAAAGTCGCGGAGGATCTGCGCGATGCCCACGAGGTGATCGCCGGCACGAATTCCAGCGTGCCGGCGCTGTCAGGCGTCATCCGGCGCCTTGAACGGCGTGTGGCGCAGGCCCCCGGGTTGATCGAACCCACGGTGAAGGCGCTCGATATCGCGCTCAACGCCCTGGACGAGACGCGCGCGCAGCTTGAAACTGCCTTGCGTACAGCCGATTTCGACCCGGCCGAGCTCGAGCGCATCGAG
>JBEVFG010000039.1:0-8189 GCA_040512415.1 Pseudolabrys sp.
GGCTCGAGCCCATCATTCACGTCGCGGCGCGGCGTCTTGCGAGTGCCGCGGATTTGCAGGAACTGCTGTCGGGCCTGCGCGGCGACGCCGACGTGCGGCGGCTGCTGGTGATCGGTGGCGACGTCGACGCGCCAGGGGCTTTTTCCGACGCGCTCGCGGTTATCCAGAAAGGACGCCTGCGCGAGGCCGGCATCGAGGAGATCGGGATCGGGGCCTACCCGGAAGGTCATCCGCGTATTCCGGCTGGGCGTCTGGAATCCGCACTCGACGAGAAAATTGCCGCTGCAACTGCACAAGGCTTACGCATCCATATTGTCAGCCAGTTCTCTTTCTCGCCCGAGCGGATTCTCGCCTGGCTCACACAGGTACGCGCGGGCGGCATCGGTCAGCCGATAAAAATCGGCATGGCGGGGCCAACCAGCGTGCCTGCGCTGCTTCGCTACGCCAAACGCTGCGGCGTGGCCGCATCCTTGCGCGGGCTGGTCTCGGGCGTCGCCAGCGGCCTTATTGGTCACGTATGGCCGGACCGCATCATTGAAATCTTATCGGCGGCTGACGGTCTGAGTGACGTCACGCCGCATTATTTTTCATTTGGCGGGACGCTTGAAACCGCACGCTATGCATGCGAAGCCGCCGGAGGACGGCACGGCGCGAGCCGTGCTATGGCTCGAAGCAATTAAGACCCGCCGCACGGGCGGGCCAGTCGCGGAGGGAGTGATGACACAAAGGACTAAACCGCCATTTCGCGCCGATCACGTCGGCAGCATTCTGCGCACCGCGCCGGTCAAGGATGCCCGCGCCAAGCGCGAGAAAGGCGAGATCACCGCGGCGCAGCTCAAGGAAGTCGAAGACCGCGAGATCGAGAAGATCATCAAGAAGCAGGAAGAGATCGGGCTGAAGCTTGCGACCGACGGCGAATTCCGCCGCTCATGGTGGCATTTCGATTTCTACAGCATGCTCGACAATGTCGAGATCTACGAACTCGACCACGGCATCCAGTTTCAGGGCGTGCAGACCAAGCCGCGCTCAATCCGTGTCACCGGCAAGATCGGCTTCTCTAACCACCCGATGCTGGAGCATTTCAAGTTTCTGAGGGCGCACACCAAGGTGACGCCGAAGATGTGTATCCCGGCTCCCTCCACCTTTCACTTCAGGCTAGAGCCCAACGCGGTGAGCAAGAGCGCCTATGCGAGCCGCGATGCCATCTTCGACGATCTTGCAGTCGCCTATCAGAAGGCGATCAAGGCATTCTACGACGCCGGCTGCCGCTATCTGCAGTTCGACGACACCGCATGGGCGTATCTCTGCTCGCAAGCTGAATTGCAGAAGGCGCGCGACCGTGACCTCGACGTCGATCATTTGCAGGAGAGCTATACCAAGTGCATCAATAAGGCGCTGCAAGCCAAGCCCGCCGACATGGCAATTACCACGCATGTCTGTCGGGGCAATTTCCGCTCGACCTTCATTTCGTCCGGCGGATACGAGCCGGTTGCGGAAAGCCTTTTGAGCAAGTGCAACTACGATGGCTATTTCCTCGAATACGATACGGATCGCGCCGGCGGTTTCGAGCCGCTGCGTTTTCTGCCCAAGGGCAACAAGATCGTGGTGCTCGGATTGATCACATCCAAATCGGGTCGGCTGGAGCCGCGTGCCGACATCAAAAAGCGCATCGAGGAGGCGACCAAATTTGTTGCGCTCGATCAGCTCTGCCTGTCGCCGCAATGCGGCTTCGCGTCGACCGAGGAAGGCAATGTGCTGGCTGAAGAAGAGCAGTGGGCCAAACTGCGCATGGTCGTCGAACTTTCCGAAGAGGTTTGGGGCAAATGAGTGCTCGCACCTCGCCGCCGTTTCGGGCCGATCACGTCGGCAGTCTGCTGCGCCCGGCACCACTAAAGGATGCGCGTGCCAAGCATGCCAAGGGTGAAATCGACGCCGCCACCCTCAAGTCGGTCGAAGACCGCGAGATCGAGAAGATCGTCAAAAAACAGGAAGAAATCGGTCTCAAGCTTGCCACCGATGGCGAATTCCGCCGCACATGGTGGCACTTCGATTTCTTTCGCGGTCTGGAAGGCGTCACCCCGATCACGACCGATACGGGGATCAAGTTTCATGGCGTCGAGACCAAACATGAGGCGATCCGCATCGACGGCAAGGTCAAATTCACGAGCCATCCGCATATCGACCATTTCAAGTTTCTCAAGAGCAAATGCCGGGTGACGCCGAAGATGACAATTCCGGCGCCCGGCACGTTCCATTTCCGGCAAGGCCGCGCGATGGTGAGCAAGCAGGCCTATCCCGGCTATGACGAGTTTTTCGCCGACCTCGCCGCTGCCTGGCGTGGGGCGATCAAGGCCTTTTACGATGCCGGTTGCCGCTATCTTCAGCTCGACGATACCGCTTGGGCGATGATGTGCGATCCGAAAGAGCGCGAGGGATCGAAGTCGCGTGGCGACGATCCGGACAAGTTGCCGGCGATCTACGCACGCGTCACCCGCGCGGCGCTGGAAGGCAAGCCCGCCGACATGACGATTACCATGCACTCCTGCCGTGGCAATTTCCGTTCGACTTGGATTGCCGAGGGCGGTTATGAGTTCGTCGCCGAACAATTGCTCGGCAACACCAATCTCGACGGGTACTTCCTGGAATATGACAGCGACCGCGCCGGCGGTTTCGAGCCGTTGCGCCATTTTCCGAAAGGCAAAAAGCAACTGGTTTTGGGCCTCGTGACTTCCAAAAGTGGCCGGCTGGAACCGAAGGATCACATTAAGCGTCGCATTGACGAGGCGACGAAATACGTCGCGCTCGAACAGTTGTGCCTGTCGCCGCAATGCGGCTTTGCCTCGACAGAGGAGGGCAATGTGCTGGCCGAGGACGAGCAATGGGCGAAACTGCGGATGATCGTGGAGTTGGCGGAAGAAGTGTGGGGCCGCTAGTCTTCGTTCATGTCACTGCGTAACAGCCCTCCGTTTCGTGCCGATCACGTCGGCAGTCTGCTGCGCACTGCGCCGCTGAAAGAGGCCCGCGTAAAGCACGAGAAAGGCGAGATATCTGCCATCGCGTTGAAGGCGGTAGAAGACCGCGAAATCGCGGCCATCATCAGAAAGCAGGAAGACCTCGGCCTTAAGGCCGTCACCGACGGCGAGTTTCGGCGTGCGTTCTGGAATTACGATTTCCTCGGCAGGCTTGACGGTGTCGAGGCCTATCTCGGCGAGCGCAAGATCAGGTTTCAGGGCGTCAACCCGAAGCCGATGATGCTGCGCGTCATCGGCAAGCTCGGCACATTCTCCGGTCATCCGATGCTCGACCACTTCCGGTTCGTGAAAGATCACACTCGTGCCGCGCCGAAAATGACGATCCCATCGCCGTCATCGCTGCATTTCCGTTACGGGCGCGACGCGGTGCCGGAATCGATCTATCCCGATATGGCTGATTTTTACCGCGATCTCGGCCAGAGCTATCGCAAGACCGTGCGGGCTTTCGCGGACGCCGGCTGCCGCTATCTCCAGCTCGACGAAGTGAATTTTACCTACCTCTGCGACCCCAAGCTGCGCGCGCAGGTGGCGGACCGGGGGGATGATCCGGAAAAGCTGCC
This sequence comes from Pseudolabrys sp., assembly GCA_040512415.1. Taxonomy (GTDB): domain Bacteria; phylum Pseudomonadota; class Alphaproteobacteria; order Rhizobiales; family Xanthobacteraceae; genus Pseudolabrys. Next base: position 3,593 of record JBEVFG010000039.1, read on the forward strand.
GTCGATCTACGCCGGTATGATCAACGCGGCCATCTCGGATATTCCGCCGGGTATGACCATCGCGATGCATCTGTGCCGTGGCAATTTCCAGTCGACCTTCGTTGCTTCGGGCGGCTACGAACCGGTGGCGGAGATTCTGTTCAATGCGATCAACGTGCACGCGTATTTCATGGAATATGACACCGATCGCGCCGGTGGGTTCGAGCCGTTGCGGTTCATGCCGAAAGGAAAGACGGTCGTGCTCGGCCTGATCACCTCGAAATCGGGTCGGCTTGAATCGAAGGACGACATCAAGCGTCGCATCGACCAGGCCGCCAAATTCGTTTCGCTGGAGCAGCTTTGCCTGTCGCCGCAATGCGGCTTTGCCTCGACGGAAGAAGGTAACATCTTGGCCGAGGACGAGCAGTGGGCGAAACTGCGGATGATCGTTGAGCTCTCCGAGGAAGTCTGGGGTCGATCATGAGCAAAAGAACAAAGCCGCCGTTTCGCGCTGATCATGTCGGCAGCTTGTTGCGCCCCGCCGCGCTGAAGAAGGCGCGGGAGCAATGCGCGAAGGGCGAAATCACGCCGGTGCAGCTGAAGGAGATCGAGGACCGCGAAATCGAGCGCGTTATCGAGAGGCAGGAGGACGTCGGCCTTAAGTCGATTACTGACGGCGAATTCCGCCGTTCCTGGTGGCATCTCGACTTCCTCTGGGGTCTCGACGGCATCGAAAAGCACATCATGGACACCGGTGTTGCCTTCGCCGCGGTGACGACGCGCAACGAAGGGCTGAAGGTGACCGGAAAAGTCGGCTTTTCCGGCCATCCGATGGTCGAGCATTTCAGGTTCGTCGCCGCCCATACCAAGCGCACGCCGAAGATCACGATTCCCGCGCCGTCCGCCGCCTATGGCCGACCGATGCGGACCCCGATCGACCAGACCGCCTATCCAAAGCTCGATGCGTTCTTCGAGGACCTTGGCCAAGCCTATAAAAATGCCGTTCGTGCCTTCGCCGATGCCGGCTGTCGTTACCTGCAGCTCGACGAAGTCTTCATCGCGATGCTGTGCGACCCGAAATACCGTCAGGCCATGAGGGATCGCGGGGATGATCCGGAAAAGCTCGGCGAGCTTTACGGTGACCTGGTTAATATCGCGATGTCGGATATTCCTACCGACATGACCATCACAATGCACATGTGCCGCGGCAACTACAAATCGACTTTCATGGGTGCCGGCGGCTACGAGGCCGAGCAGGAAATCCTGTTTAACCGCATCAAGGTCCACGGCTACTTCATGGAGTACGACACCGAGCGTGCCGGAGGCTTCGAGCCGCTCAAGCTCGTTCCGAAGGACCGCCACGTCGTGCTTGGCCTTGTCACCACCAAGACCGGCCGTCTTGAATCGAAGGACGACATCAAGCGCCGCATCGAGCAGGCCGCTAAATTCGTTTCGCTGGAGCAGCTTTGCCTGTCGCCGCAATGCGGCTTTGCTTCGACGGAAGAAGGCAACGTGCTTGCGGAAGACGAGCAGTGGGCGAAACTGCGGATGATCGTCGAGGTGGCAGACGAAGTGTGGGGGCGTTGATGGCTGGCATTGTTGCCGGCAAGACCGCGATCGTAACAGGGGCAGGGCGCGGCATCGGGCGAGGCATCGCCATGCTGCTCGCGAAAGAGGGTGCGCGTGTCGTGGTCTGCGACATCGGCGCGAGCCTGCAAGGAGAAGGCCGCGATACCGGCCCGGCGCAGGAAACGGTCGACGCCATAAAAAAAGCCGGCGGAGAAGCGATCGCGTCGACGCTTTCGATTACCGAACCGAAAAACGCCGAAGCCATCGTGAAAATGGCGCTCGAAACCTTCGGCCACGTCGACGTTCTCGTCAACAATGCCGGCATCCTGCGTGACGTGATTTTTCACAAGATGAGCTGGTCGGACTGGTCCGACGTGATCGCCGTGCATCTCAACGGCTCGTTCAACATGAGCCGCGCTGTCGCGCCGCTATTCCGAGAGCAGAATTCAGGCACTTTCGTGCACATGACGTCGACCTCCGGCCTCGTCGGCAATTTCGGGCAAGCGAACTACATGGCGGCCAAGCTCGGCATCATGGGACTCTCGCGCGGCATCGCGCTCGACATGGCCCGCTTCAACGTGCGGTCGAACTGCATTGCGCCGTTTGCCTTTACGCGCATGATCGAGTCGATCCCCGCTCAATCGGAACAGGACAAGCGTCGCATCGAGGCGTTCCAGCGCATGACGCCGGAAAAGATCGCCCCGCTTGCGGTGTTCCTTTGCTCCGATGCAGCCAGCGGGATCACCGGGCAGATTCTCTCGGTCCGCAACAACGAGATCTATCTGTTCAACCAGCCACGGCCAGTGAAGACGATCCATCGCGCCGATGGATGGACGCCGGAACAAATCGCAGCCGAGCTAAATCCGGCTTTTGCATCATTGTTCACGCCGCTGGAGCGCTCGGAAGACGTATTCAATTGGGACCCGATCTAGGCGCACTTGTCAGGCGCTGCCGGCTGCATAGAGTGGGTCCATGAAGAAGCGCGCGGCCGAGCACGATGAGTTTGCCGACATCCGCACCAGCGTGCGCGCGCTCTGTGCGAAATTTCCTGGCGAATATTGGCGTGCGCTTGATCGTGAAAGAGCCTACCCGACCGAGTTTGTCGCTGCCCTCACCGAGGCCGGCTATCTGGCGGCGTTGATCCCCGAAGAATACGGTGGCAGTGGCCTCAACCTGGGTGCGGCCGCGGCAATTCTTGAGGAAGTACACGCCTCCGGCGGCAACGGCGCCGCCTGTCACGCACAAATGTACACGATGGGCACGATCCTGCGGCATGGCAGCGACGTGCAGAAAGAGCGTTACCTGCCGTTGATCGCGAGCGGCGAACTGCGTCTGCAGGCGTTCGGCGTCACCGAGCCGACGTCCGGCACCGACACGCTGTCCCTGCGTACGACGGCACGGCGCGAAGGTAACGATCACTACGTCATCAATGGCCAGAAGATCTGGACCTCGCGCGCCGAACATTCCGATCTGATGCTGCTGCTCGCGCGCACTACCCCAAAGGAGCAGGCAAAAAAGCGTACCGACGGCTTGTCGGTATTTCTGGTGGACATGCGGCTCGCGCAAGGCGCGAGCATCTCTATCAATCCGATCCGCACCATGATGAACCACGCAACCACGCAGATTTTCTTCGACGATCTGCGGGTGCCGGCGGAAAACCTGATCGGTGAGGAAGGCCAGGGGTTCCGTTACATCCTATCAGGCATGAACGCCGAGCGAATATTGATCGCCGCGGAATGCATCGGCGACGCTAAGTGGTTCATCGCCAAGGCAACGCAGTACGCTAAGGATCGTGCGCTGTTCGGCCGGCCGATCGGGCAAAATCAGGGCGTGCAGTTCCCAATTGCGCGCGCCTACGCGCAGATGCGCGCCGCCGAGCTCATGGTCCACGAGGCCGCGCGTAAATACGACGCTGGCGAGGATATCGGCGCGGAAGCCAACATGGCGAAACTACTCGCGGCTGACGCGTCCTGGGCCGCTGCCGACATGTGCGTGCAGACTCACGGCGGATTCGGCTTTGCAGAGGAATACGATATCGAGCGCAAGTTCCGTGAAACGCGCCTCTATCAGGTGGCGCCGATCTCGACCAATATGATCCTCTCGTACCTGGCCGAGCATGTGCTCGGCCTACCGCGGTCGTACTGAGATGGCGCTGCCGCTCTCCGGGCTTCTTGTCGTTTCGGTCGAGCAGGCGGTGGCAGCGCCGCAGTGCACCTGCCGTCTCGCCGATGCCGGTGCACGTGTCATCAAGGTGGAACGTCCCGAGGGCGATTTTGCCCGCGAGTACGACCACGTCGTGCATGGCGAGAGCGCCAATTTCGTGTGGCTCAATCGCGGCAAGCAGTCGGTGGTGCTCGATCTCGGCAAGGCCGAAGACAAGACCCTGCTAGAAGCAATGCTCAAGAAAGCCGATGTGTTGGTGCAGAACCTGAAGCCCGGCACCCTTGCTAAGCTCGGCTTTCCGATGTCGCGCCTGCGCAAGCAGTATCCGCGGCTGTTATGCTGCTCTATTTCTGGCTATGGCGAGATCGGACCTTACGCCCAGGGCAAAGCCTACGATCTTCTGATCCAGGCTGAATCCGGCGTCTCATCGGTGACGGGAGGGCCTGAAGGCCCCGCGCGCGTCGGCGTCTCCATCGTTGATGTGGCCGCAGGTCTCAATGCCTATGAGGCTATTCTTGAAGCCCTGATTGCGCGATCCAAGACGAATGAGGGCGTGGAGATTTCCGTCTCTATGTTCGACGCCATGGCGGAGTGGATGACTGTGCCGCTTCTGCACGGGGAGGGCGGCATGCCGTTCAAGCGCATCGGACTAGCGCATGCGGCGATCGCGCCCTACGGCGTATTCAAGAGCCGCGACGGTGCTGACATTCTGATTGCGATCCAGAACGACCGCGAGTGGCGCGCGCTGGCGGAGAAGGTCCTGGGTGAGCCGGCGCTCGGCAAAGATGCGAAATTCGCGACCAATCCAAAGCGTGTCGAGAATCGTGGGGAGACCGATGCAAAAGTCGCGGCGAGCTTCGCCACCCACGATGTCGCCGACCTGATG
>JBEVFG010000040.1:0-3364 GCA_040512415.1 Pseudolabrys sp.
GTTTGGCCGCGCGCGGCATCGAACAGCCGGGTCTCCTGCTCTATTGTGCCGCCCTCCTCGATGATCTCGATCTGCCGGCGCGCTTCGTGTTCGATCGCCTGGCCGATAAACCGGATGGAATTCACGTTTTTGATCTCGCATCGCGTGCCGAGCGGTTCGCCGGGCCGGCGCACCGACACATTCACGTCAGCGCGCAGACTTCCTTTTTCCATGTCGCCGTCGCAGGTGCCGAGATAGCGCAGGATCGAGCGCAATTTCGCTATGAAGGCCTTCGCTGCGTCGGCTGAGCGCAAATCCGGCTTCGAAACGATCTCCATCAGCGCAACGCCGGAGCGATTGAGATCCACATACGAATAATCTGGATGTCGATCGTGAAGGCTTTTGCCCGCATCCTGCTCAAGGTGAACGCGCTCGATCCCCACGACGACGCTGCTGCCGTCTTCGAGATCGACGGTGACCGCGCCTTCGCCGACAATCGGCGATTTGTACTGGCTGATCTGATAGCCCTGGGGCAGATCGGGATAGAAATAATTCTTTCGGTCGAAGACAGATCGCAGATTTACCTTTGCCTTCAATCCAAGCCCCGTGCGGATCGCCTGCCGCACACATTCCTCATTGATCACCGGCAGCATTCCGGGCATCGCGGCATCGACCAGCGCTACGTGTGAATTCGGGGCGCCGCCGAACTCGGTTGACGCGCCCGAAAAAAGCTTCGACTCCGACGTCACCTGCGCATGGATTTCCATGCCGATGACGACCTCCCAATCGCCGGTCGTACCTTTGATCAATTTTTGAGCATTGGACTGAACGGTCATAACGTTGCGCACGTGCCTCTGAAAATTCGGGAAGCGTAAATTCTACATCTGGTAGCGGTTCATCCGATGCGCGGCAAGTTTAGACAATTCGTGCGCGAAGCGCTCGCTGCACGTTTTAGCAAAGCTGAATTGTTATTTATGCAGACCAGTACCTCTAAATGGCCCAAATTCCGCGACGATTTCTGCCGATTTTCGTACGCATGACGTAGCACCGGAACCACGTGCAAGCGGCGAACGTTGAGTGAATGTCATGAAAAACGATGGAAGCGGCACATTCGGCATTATCGTCGGCGGCGTCGTCGCTGCGATAGCCGTCATCTTTATTCTCACCGGCGGCGAGCTCGGCGGGAAGAAAACCGTCGAAAGCGATCAGGATCTTCCGCCGGTTACAACGACCGACAAGTGACGGAACTTCACCACCACGGCTGAGGCTCAAATCGTCCCGCCGCCTGCTCCACGACGGCAGCAAGCGCGAACAGCGTTTCCTCATCGAATGGACGGCCTATCAGTTGCAGGCCCAAAGGAAGCCCCTGGCCGTCGAGGCCTGCGGGCACCGAAATGCCGGGTAAGCCGGCCATGTTCACCGTCACCGTGAAGATATCGTTCAGGTACATCTCGACGGGATCGGCACCGCCCTTCTCCCCCAAACCGAATGCGGCTGAAGGCGTCGCAGGTGTAAGCATTGCGTGCACGCCAGCTTTAAAGCAGTCCTCGAAATCCTTCTTGATTAGGGTCCTTACTTTTTGCGCACGCAGGTAATAGGCGTCGTAGTACCCGGCTGACAGGACATATGTGCCGATCATCACCCGCCTTCGCACTTCGTCCCCAAATCCGGTACTGCGTGTGTTTTCATACATATTGATAATGTCGCGGCCTGACACGCGCAGCCCGTAACGCACGCCGTCGTAGCGCGCGAGGTTCGACGACGCCTCTGCGGGCGCCACAATATAGTACGCCGGCAGCGCATATTTTGTGTGTGGCAGCGAAACTTCGACGAGCTCGGCGCCGGCTGCTTTCAACCATGCGCGGCCGCTCTCCCAGATTTTCTCGATTTCCGCCGGCATCCCATCGAGGCGATATTCTTTCGGAACGCCGATACGCAGGCCTTTCACCGACGTTCCAATTGCCGCCTCATAGTCGGGCACCGGCAAGTCCGCGCATGTCGTGTCTTTCACGTCCGGCCCCGCCATCGATCGCAGCAGGATCGCCGCATCGCGCACGCTGCGTGTAAACGGCCCCGCCTGGTCGAGCGACGACGCAAACGCGACGATTCCCCAGCGCGAGCAACGGCCGTAGGTCGGCTTCATGCCGACCGTTCCGGTGAAAGCCGCCGGCTGACGGATCGAGCCACCGGTATCCGTCCCCGTCGCACCCAGGCACAGTTTCGCAGCGACTGCGGAGGCAGAGCCGCCCGATGAGCCGCCCGGCGTCAACGGTGTATTTGAGCCTTTACGTCGCCATGGCGAATGCACCGGCCCGAAATGCGATGTCTCGTTGGACGAGCCCATCGCGAATTCGTCACAGTTGGTTTTGCCAAGAAGCACAGCGCCATCGCGCCAAAGCTGCGACGTCACCGTCGACTCGTAGGTCGGCACGAAGTTGTCGAGAATGTGTGAGCACGCGGTCGAGCGTATGCCGGCCGTACAAAACATGTCCTTGATTGCGAGCGGAATGCCCTCGATCGGTCCGGCATTGCCCGATGCAATGCGCGCATCCGACGCCTTCGCCATGTCGGCGGCGCGTTCCGGCGTTTCCAGCACAAACGCATTGAGTGGGCGCGCCCTCTCAATCGCCGAGACGTGCGCGGCCGTCAGTTCGCCGGCGGAAAAGGATTTCTTCTTCAGCCCGTCCCGCGCTTCCGCCAAACTCAACGACGTGAATTCGGTCACGGTGCTGGCTCATCCGCCGCCCGTTGCACGCGCGGTGCCGGGCTCGGCTCAGCCCCCTCAGCGCCCGGCTCGCATGCAAAGGACGGATCCTCGACGGCGATGCTCTTCTTCGCGGCGTTTCGTTCCGCTTCGAGGGCGTCGACCATCGCCCAATATCCGAGTTCACAGGCGATGCACATCACTCAACCACCTTTGGCACCAGGAAGAAGTTGTCTTCGCTCATCGGCGCATTCTTGACGACATCCCCGGCAATGCCGCCATCGGTCACGACATCGGCGCGTTTCTTCATCGCCATGGGGGTGACAGACGTCATCGGTTCGACCCCTTCGACGTTCACCTCGCCGAGCTGCTCGACGAAGGAGAGCATGGCATTTAGCTCACCCTTGAGGTGGCCAATCTCCTCCTCGGCCACGGCGATGCGAGCGAGGTGCGCGATGCGGCGTACGGTATCGGCGTCGACAGCCATTGAAAATTCCGGAAACCAACCGTCGCCAGCCTATAGCAGAGCGTCTTTCATCGCGACAACGGGGTTGCCGGCCTGCGGCGATTTCCGCGGTAGCAGATCAAGTGCTTCGGCAGCTAATATCCGGATCAGTTGGCCGGCCGGCATCTCGCGACCAAGGGCAGCCGCCTGCCCGGCGAACATCGGAGAAAAGTCTC
>JBEVFG010000041.1:0-28977 GCA_040512415.1 Pseudolabrys sp.
CGCTCGCTCTTCTGGCCGGCGGTGCAGCTCTTGATCGTGAGGTCGACGACGTGCTGCGTCATCTCGGAGACGGCCCGCTGATTTTTAATCTCGGGCATGGGATACTGCCGGACACCCCGATCGCGCATGTCGAGCGCATGCTTAAGCGCCTACGGAGGTAGACTGAGATGTATCTCTGGGTGAAAGCGCTGCACATCATCGCCGTGATCGCCTGGATGGCAGGGATGCTCTACCTGCCGCGATTGTTCGTCTATCACGCGGCTGCCGGTGTTGGATCCGAGCAATCGGAAACTTTCAAGACGATGGAGCACCGCCTCCTTAACTTCATCATGATGCCAGCTATGGCGGTCACTTGGATCGCCGGCATCGCTTTGGTGTTGCTCGGACAATGGTTCAGCGCCGGGTGGTTTCAAGCCAAATTTGTCGTCGTGGTCGCCATGACCATCGTGCACGGCCTATTTGCGCACTGGGTAAATGAATTTCGATACGACCGGAATTCACACAGTCAAAAATTCTTTCGTATTATCAACGAGATACCGACAGTTCTGCTGGCTATCATCGTCGTCCTGGCGACTGTTAAACCGTTCTAGATCTCCCCACAGTTGATCACACACGCTTGCCCTCTTGCGTCGAACGGTTGCTCAACTTATCTTGATGACATCCCACCGAACGCAGGCGGATGCAGTCGCGTTCCGGCTCCCTAATGTTTGGGCCGGTCGCAGCATCGGGTTCCGGGCCTTTCCCTACTACCACCTCGTCACCCCAGACCTGCGATCTCTCTCCAAAGTCAAACGGCGCAAGTTTTTTTGTTTTCAAGTCTTCGCCGGTAACGCTTCCAAGGACGTAAACCCCCAATGCGGGAAATGAAACTCCAGGACCTCAAGTCCAAGACACCTGCCGAACTCGTTGCTTTCGCCGAAGAACACCAGGTTGAGAACGCCAGCACCATGCGCAAGCAGGAGCTGATGTTCGCGATCCTCAAGCAGCTCGCAACGCAGGAAGTCGACATTATCGGCGAAGGCGTGGTCGAGGTGCTCTCCGACGGCTTCGGATTTTTGCGCTCGCCAGAATCGAATTATCTGTCCGGGCCGGACGATATCTACGTTTCGCCAAGCCAGATTCGCCGTTTCGGTCTGCGCACCGGCGATACTGTCGAAGGTCACATCCGCTCACCGAAAGAAGGCGAGCGCTATTTCGCGCTGCTTAAGGTCAACACGATCAATTTCGAGGATCCCGAAAAGGCGCGGCACAAGGTCAATTTCGACAACCTGACCCCACTCTATCCTGACGAACGGCTCCGGATGGAATACGAGGATCCGACCAAAAAGGACCTCTCCGCCCGGGTCATCGATATTGTGGCGCCGATCGGCAAAGGCCAGCGTGCGCTGATCGTCTCGCCGCCGCGCACCGGCAAGACCGTGCTGCTGCAGAACATTGCGCACTCAATCACCGCCAATCACCCCGAGACTTATCTGATCGTGCTGCTCATCGACGAGCGGCCGGAAGAAGTCACCGACATGCAGCGCTCGGTCAAGGGCGAAGTGATTTCATCGACATTCGACGAACCGGCCTCGCGTCACGTGCAGGTCGCGGAAATGGTGATCGAAAAGGCGAAGCGCCTGGTCGAGCATCAGCGCGATGTCGTGATTCTGCTCGACTCGATCACCCGTCTCGGTCGTGCCTACAACACCGTCGTGCCCTCTTCAGGCAAGGTGCTGACCGGCGGCGTCGACGCCAACGCGCTGCAGCGGCCGAAGCGCTTCTTCGGCGCGGCCCGCAACATCGAGGAAGGTGGGTCGCTCACCATCATTGCTACGGCCCTGATCGACACCGGCAGCCGCATGGACGAAGTGATTTTCGAAGAGTTCAAGGGTACCGGCAACTCGGAACTGATCCTCGATCGTAAGGTCGCCGACAAGCGGACGTTCCCGGCGATGGACATCACGCGGTCCGGCACGCGCAAGGAAGAACTCCTCACCGATCCTGCGATCCTCAAGAAAATGTACGTTTTGCGCAGGATTCTGAACCCGATGGGCACGATGGACGCCATCGACTTCCTGCTCGACAAGCTGCGCAATACGAAGAGCAACTCAGAGTTCTTCGAATCGATGAATACGTAATTAGCGCCTATTGCCGCATGGCCGAAACGGCCGGGGCAATCTGGGCGGCATCGGTCACCGGAAGCGAGCAGCGCTCTCCGACACAGACGAAGGCCGCGCTTCCTGGTGCGGCCTTCAATTTTTCCTGCGCGGGGTGCGACGACGGCAAGTCACCGGCGTTCGACGCGCGAAGAACGATGCGGTCGAGATAAGGCAATTTCAGCGCCGCTTTCGCGAGACGCGCGGATTCAGGACCGGTCACCACGATCTCGGCGGCACGCAGCCGCAGGTCGAGGGCGTTGAGCAGCGCGACATGACCGAACAGATTGCGCTCCGCACCTGAAAGAACTGTCTCGATCAAGCGATCTGCCTGCGCGCGCCATTTGTGGTCGCCGGAAAACATTGCGAGTCTGACTAGATTTTGTGCGGCCGCCGAGTTTGGATTCGGCGTGGCGTCGTCCTGGGTCGAATGCGGCCGCAGCACCAAGTCATCTGCATCGTCAGAGGAAAGAAAATAGGCACCGGTCTCGGCGTCGGCGTAGTGCTTGTCGAAAGAATTCTGCCACGCGAGGGCCTTCTCGAGATAACGACCTTCGCCGGTCGCTTCGTAGAGCGACAGCGCAGCACGGATCATGGTCGCGAAATCGGAAGCGAGTCCAGGGAAGAGCAACTTTCCCTCGCGCCAGGAGTGGCCGAGGCGGTCGCCTTTTGTCATTGATCGTGCAACGAAATTGAATGCGCGCCGCGCCATCGCGAGCCAAGCCGGCTCGTCGAGGATGAGCGCCGAATTGACGAGAGCGGCGATCATCAGCCCGTTCCAGTCGGCGAGCACTTTGTCATCAAGCCCGGGTCGGATGCGCGTATCGCGTACCGCGAGCAACTTCGCGCGTAGTGGTATCAGGCGCGTTTCATCCTCGGCAGTGTGATCGAGACCAGCGAGGCGGTTAAGGATGCTATGGCCTTCGAAATTTCCGCCGGGCGTCACGTCGTAGTGCCATGCAAAATATTCGCCGTCGGTTTCGCCGAGGTTTTTGATCACTTCGTCGTACGACCAGACGTAGAACTTTCCCTCTTCGCCTTCGGAGTCGGCATCAAGCGAGGCAAAAAAAGCCCCCTCGTTGCCCGTCATTTCGCGGTTGAGCCAAGCGAAGGTTTCTCGTGCGCGCTGGGCAAACAAAGGATTTTTGCTGCGCTGCCAGGCCAGCGACAGCAACTCGAGCAGCTGGGCGTTGTCGTAGAGCATTTTTTCGAAATGTGGGACGAGCCAACGCTCGTCCACGGAATATCGCGAGAAGCCTCCGCCCAGATGGTCGTAAATTCCCCCCTCGCTCATGCGAGCGAGCGTGTGCTCGACGGTTTCGAAAAACCGCGCATCATTTGTGCGCAGGCCGGCCCGCCAGAGCATTTCGAGGATTGCGGGTTGCGGAAACTTTGGAGCGCCGCGCAAACCGCCGTTGACGCGGTCGAACATGTTGCCGACCTGCATGGCGGCCGCATCGAGCTCCTTCAACCCGGTCGTCACCTTGCCTGCCGGTCTGGCCTTCTCGGCGAGCTGGGACAAGAGCGCGGAGCGGTTCTGCTCGATCCGGCTGGGCTCCTCTCGGAACAGCCGAGCCACTTCGCGCAGAACATCGACGAAAGCTGGCCGGCCGAAGCGCGATTCTTTCGGAAAATATGTACCGCCCCAGACCGGCTCTGCCTTTGAGGTCAGGAACATCGTCAGAGGCCAACCGCCCTGCTCTCCCAACAGATGCAAGGCGCTCATATAAATCTGATCGATGTCGGGACGCTCTTCGCGGTCGACCTTGATGTTGACGAACAGCTCGTTCATCACGCGCGCGGTAGCCTCATCCTCAAAAGACTCGTGCGCCATGACATGGCACCAGTGGCAGGCGGCGTAGCCGACCGACAGCAGGATCGGCTTATTCGTACGCTCGGCCTCCCGCAGCGCCTCCGGCCCCCAGGTCCACCAGTCGACCGGATTGTGCTTGTGCTGAAGAAGGTAAGGCGACGTCGCCTGAGCAAGGCGATTCACGTGAGCGGCGTTGTGAGGAAACGACATTGCCCGAACCTAGCGTGAATGGCGGGAAACGGCCTCCGCCGTGTTGCGTCGACTATAGAACAGCGCGCTTGGTTGAATCGTTCCGGGCGATTGCCGTCTCACGGCAATATCGCAAAAGCCCGAGCGGGAAACCCGAGCCCGTTGCGGACCTTTGGCCAGGTCACGACGATCAATGCGCCTTTCGGCGGCACCTTGTCGAGATTGGCCATGACTTCGATCTGATAATGGCCGTGCTGAAGGATGTAGGTCTCGGATTCCATCTTATCGGTCGTGTCGGTGTCGAGAGACTCGTGTCCTGTTGCCACGGCGCCGCGCTGCTCATACAGGAAACGGATTGCCTCGAATGACCAGGCGGGAAATGGAGCGCGCTTGAATCGTTCGGGGTCGGTGTCCCAATCTTTGTACATGTCAGTTCGCAGCGCCACGAATGATCCACGCGGAATGCGCCCGTGAGCTTTTTCCCATGCACGCAAATCGGCGACAGAAAACGCGTGGTTCGGATCCTTCTGCAGATAAGGCGTTGCATCCAGCACGACCAGCGGCAGAATCATCTGCTTAAGGGGGATCACATCCATGGTGATCCCCTTTTCGTCGAAATGCGCCGGCGGATCGATGTGGGTACCGTACTGGCCGACGAACTCGTAGACCGTTGTGCGGAAGCCGTCTTCCTTGATGGTGTAAGGGCGATGCGTCTTCGGATCGGCTGCGGGTGTCATTTTTGCCTGACCGAAGCCGGACCACACGGGAGACCGCGGGTCAAAGCTGTGCGTGAGATCAACAAAACGCTTTGACGCAATCACGCGGTACGCGCGAGCGAGGTCGTTGTCGGCTGCTGCCAGAGACTGGCTCAGACACGCAACCAAAAGCGCCGGCAGCGCGATGATAAGGCGGAAACTGGGTGTCATGTCGCCTCCCCGATAGTTCGTGAATTTGCACGATCATATCGCGGGCGGCGACATCGCACCTCCTGGATTTCATAGAGGAGCACGCGGCTCACGTTAGGAGGTTTCACAGCTTGCCCCAACGTGACCGGGACTTGACCCCTGCCCTGTCTCGGCGCTTCCGTGCGCTGCAATGTCGAATGCAACGCGCGACACCATTTACGCTCTGTCCTCGGGACGTCCGCCGGCCGCCATTTCGGTTGTGCGGATTTCGGGGCCACGGGCCGGCGTTGCGCTCAAGACGCTCATTGGCAGGATTCCCGATCCTCGCAAGGCTGCGCTCGCACGCGTTCGCGGGCGCGACGGCGAGATTGTCGATCAGGCGCTGGCGCTCTGGTTTCCGGGGCCGCAAAGCGAAACCGGCGAAGATGTTGCCGAGCTTCAGCTCCACGGTGGCCGCGCGGTTATTGCAGCGGTCATAGCGGCGCTCTCACAAGTTGACGGGTTGCGTCCGGCGGAAGCGGGCGAATTCAGCCGCCGCGCTTTTGAGAACGGCAAGGTCGATTTGACCGCAGTGGAAGGCCTTGCCGACCTGGTGATGGCCGAGACGGAAGGGCAACGCCGCCAGGCCTTCCGACAGATGACGGGGGCATTGAGGGACCGGTCCGAGAACTGGCGGACGCAGCTGATTCAGGCGCTTGCGCTCGTCGAGGCACGCATCGATTTCTCCGATGAGGCCGACGTGCCGCAGGACCTTATGACGCCGGCGCTACAAATTGCCCGGTCGCTCGAAGGCGACATTGCATCAGTGCTTGCAGAGGGCAATCGCGGGGAGCGCCTGCGCGAAGGATTTTTCGTGGCCATTGCGGGTCCGCCGAATGTCGGCAAATCGACGCTTCTCAATCGGATTGCGAAGCGCGAGGCAGCGATCGTGTCGCCTTATGCCGGGACGACGCGCGACGTGATCGAGGTGCATCTCGATCTTGATGGATTGCCGGTCACGCTGCTCGATACGGCGGGCATTCGTGAGACTGACGATCCCGTGGAGATTGAAGGCGTGCGCCGCGCGCGCGCGCGCGCAGCGGCTGCCGACTTGATTCTGTGGGTCGTCGAGGCGGGAGACGCGTCGCGGCATGATGAGGCGGGAAACGCGCTGCGGTCGCGTGACGAGGTTGGAAGTTCGGCGCACTCTCGCGGTGTCGGCGTTGGAATTCCCGCACGCCCTCTCGGAGACGGTGAGGCCGGCCGCGGCACTCATCTCTCGCCCAATGCGAGCGGGCTTTCGTCTACGGCGAGCGGGCGCACGCCGGTTTGGCTCATCCGCAATAAAATCGATTTGCATCAAGCTCTTAGCGAAAGAAATGAACGGAACGTACAAAGCAAAGGAAACAGTGAACAGAGCGTTCGGGTTAACAGGCCTTTAAAAAATATGGGAAACAAAACGTTAACAGAAAAGAGTGAACTTGAATTCACGTTAAATGAATCGGAATTCGATATTTCAGCGAAGACGGGTGAAGGCTTCGACGTGTTGTTGAGCGCGTTGGCGCGGCACACGGAAAAATTTCTAGCCGGCGCCGAGAGCGCACTGGTGACGCGTGAGCGTCATCGTCTTGCGTTGCAGGACGCACTGGCCGCGTTGCGCCGCGCTCTCGCGCCGGACCTGTCGAGCCGAGAGGATCTCCTAGGAGAGGAACTGCGGCTCGCTGCGCGCACCCTGGGCCGCCTCACCGGCCGCGTCGACGTTGACGACGTTCTCGACGTTATTTTCCGGGACTTCTGCATCGGAAAATGAAGCTGTGGATAACTTTGGGGATTTGGCAAAGCTCTGCAGCATCTACAGGCCATATGGATGGCCGCGTTTTCCACAAGGGTTGTGGGTTACAAGTCAAAAGGAGTCCGTTTTCGGACGCCTTGGCAATGTTTCACGTGAAACATTTTCCATAAATCCAATGATTTTGACCCCTCCCCGCACCTCCGCTAAAACGCGCCATCCGAGGTTTTGATGGCGCATCGATTCGACGTCGTTGTAGTTGGCGGCGGCCACGCCGGCTGTGAATCCGCGGCCGCAGCGGCCCGTATGGGCGCAAAGACAGCCCTCGTAACCCACCAGTTTAGCACTATCGGCGCTATGTCCTGTAATCCCGCTATTGGCGGGCTTGGAAAAGGCCATCTGGTCCGAGAAATTGATGCTTTGGATGGCCTTATGGGCCGAATCGCCGATCTTGGCGGCATCCAGTTCCGTGTTCTCAATCGCCGAAAAGGCCCAGCTGTGCGCGGCCCGCGGGCCCAAGCCGATCGGAAGCTCTATGCGCACGCGATGCAGACTGCGATCCGGGCCGTTCCAAACGTCGAAATAATCGAGGCGGAAGCCGACGATCTTATGATCGAATCAGGACACACGAGCGGCGTCCGGCTTGCGGATAGCCGTGAAATTGCAGCCGGTGCGGTGGTTCTCACGACCGGCACCTTTTTGCGCGGCCTCATTCACATCGGCGAAAAACAAATTCCTGCGGGCCGCGCCGGCGAAGCGCCCGCGGTGGGTCTTTCGCGCACGCTGGAAAATCTCGGACTCGCGCTTGGCCGCTTGAAGACTGGAACGCCACCGCGTCTCGACGGTCGGACAATCGATTGGTCCGCACTTGAAATGCAGCCGGGCGACAATCCACCCGAGCCGTTTTCAATCCTCACCAAGCAAATTGAAAACCCGCAGATCGAATGTGGGATCACGCGCACGTCGGAATCCACGCACAAGATCATCCGCGACAACGTTCATCGTTCGCCGATGTATTCGGGACAGATCGCAAGCCGTGGTCCACGTTATTGTCCGTCGATCGAAGACAAGATCGTGAAGTTCGGCGAGCGCGACGGCCACCAAATTTTTCTGGAGCCGGAAGGTCTTGACGATCACACCGTTTATCCAAACGGAATTTCGACATCACTTCCTGAAGAGGTGCAGCACGCGCTCGTCGTAACGATTCCCGGACTGACAAACGCGCGCATCATTCGTCCTGGCTATGCGATCGAATACGACTACGTCGATCCGCGCGAACTCGCGCCAACACTTCAGACCAAAAAACTGCGCGGATTATTTCTCGCAGGTCAGATCAACGGCACAACCGGCTATGAAGAGGCTGCGGCACAAGGACTTCTTGCTGGTGTCAACGCGGCGGCTTTGGCAGGCGAGGGCGATGAAATCATCATCGATCGCGCGCAAGCGTATCTTGGTGTGATGATCGACGATCTCGTGACGCGCGGCGTAAGCGAACCGTATCGCATGTTCACATCGCGTGCAGAATATCGATTGCAGTTGCGCGCCGACAATGCTGATCAACGACTGACTGACAAGGGAATTGCGATCGGCTGCATTGGCGCCGAACGTGCGTGCATGCACCAAGAAAAAACTTCGCTGCTGAACGATGCGCGCGAATTTGCAAAATCAGTTTCACTCACACCGAAGGAGGCAGAACGCCACGGTCTGTCGTTGAACAAAGACGGTCAGCGGCGCACAGCATTCGAACTGTTGTCGTATCCGAGCGTGACGATCACACACCTCGCAAAAATCTGGCCGCGCTTTCGCGAGCTCGCACCGAAGATCGCCGAGCAGATCGAGATCGAGGCGAAGTACGATGTCTATCTTTCGCGCCAGGCGGCGGACATCGCAGCATATCGGCGCGACGAAAGCTTCGAGTTGCCGGATGACTTCGACTACACGACGCTGCCTGGGCTCTCAAATGAAATGAAGCAGAAATTGCAAGCGCACCGACCGCGCACCATTGGGCAAGCAGGCCGCATCGACGGCGTCACGCCGGCGGCGCTCACATTGCTTGTGGCGCACGTCCGGCGCGCCAAAAAAGCTTCAGCGAAATTGGCGTGAGCAAAGGCGGGCAGGGGGCTCGAGATCTCTCTGCCGATAAGGCGCGTGCGCTCGCCCTGTTTCCTGTTTCACGTGAAACGCAAGACCGCCTCGACCGATTCGTCGAAACCTTGCTGCGATGGCAAGACAGGCTGAACCTGATCGCAAATTCGACGATCGGTGAAATCTGGACACGCCATATCGCCGATTCGCTCCAGCTCTTGCCGCTGGCGCCACAGGCGCGAACCTGGGTCGACCTCGGTTCCGGCGGCGGCTTCCCAGGCATGGTGGTCGCCTGCGCGCTCGCTGAAGAGGCCGGGACGCGCGTCCATCTCGTTGAAAGCAATGGGAAAAAGGCCGCATTCCTGCGGGAGGCGGTAAGGGCGACCGGGACGCCGGTGGTAGTGCATGCGATTCGCGCGGCGAAATTTGGGGAAAGCTGTGCAGAACCCGTCGATGCTGTCACCGCCCGCGCACTGGCCCCATTGAAAACGCTGTGCGATCAGGCGTTTCCTTTCATTTCACGGGGCGCAATCGGACTCTTTCCCAAGGGTCAAGATGTAGATGCTGAATTGACCGAAGCCGCTAAATATTGGAGACTCGAAGCTTCAAAAGTGCCCAGCAAGACCAGTCCCGAAGGTTCGATCGTCCTGATTCGCGGTCTCGAGGCTCGATAGAGCGTCAGATCAGGCTGGGGGCGGATTCGGGGGGCCTGCGAGGCCACCGGTCCACCAACGGAAAGCTGCCCATGACCGAGAGCGCTACTTCAAATCAGCCCGCCGACACCCCGGTCGTCGCTTTCGACAAGCCGGCCGTCAAACCAGGTTCCGCCCGGCCGCGGGTCCTCGGGATTGCCAACCAGAAAGGTGGAGTCGGCAAGACCACGACCGCAATCAACCTCGGTACGGCGCTCGCCGCCATCGGTGAGCATGTGCTGATCGTGGATCTCGATCCGCAGGGCAACGCTTCAACGGGCCTCGGCATCGAACGCAAATCGCGCCGGACATCGACTTACGACGTGCTGACCGGCGCCGCGCCGATGCGTGATGCGGTCCTGCGGACGGCAGTGCCACAACTTTATATTGCGCCATCGACGCTCGATCTGTCCGGTCTCGAACTTGAGATTGGACAACAGCGCGACCGGGCATTTCGCCTACGCAATGCGCTTCGCCAGCTTAACACCGGCGTGCGCCCTTACGATTTCACTTATGTGCTCGTCGACTGTCCACCTTCGCTCAATCTGCTGACAGTCAACGCGATGGCAGCCGCGGACTCGATTCTCGTGCCGCTGCAGTGCGAGTTCTTCGCACTCGAAGGTCTGTCGCAGCTTTTGAAAACCGTCGAGCAGGTCAAGACGACTCTTAATCCGACGTTGTCGATCCACGGCATCGTGCTGACGATGTATGACTCGCGCAACAATCTCTCCAACCAGGTTGTCGCCGATGTGCGCCAGTTCATGGGGAACAAGGTCTATGAGACTATAATCCCACGCAACGTGCGCATCTCGGAAGCGCCGTCTTACGGCAAGCCGGTGCTCGTCTACGACCTTAAATGCGTCGGCAGCGAAGCCTATCTGCGTCTTGCGACCGAAATCATACAGCGAGAGAAGGCTTTGAAGGCAGGGTAGTGTGCGATCGCATGCGCACCGGAATGGTCAACAAACGCGGAAGGGGATAGTGTGGCACGGAATTCAGGAGCGGCGATGGCAGATCACTCGCGATTGGGACGCGGTCTTGCTGCGCTGATCGGCGATGTCGGTGACGAAACCCCCGTCGCCGACAGTGGGCGTAAACCTCGTCGTGCGCCGATCGAAAATCTGCAACCCAATCCGCGTAATCCGAGACGGCTGTTCACCGATGATGAGCTCGATGAGCTTGCCGCATCAATCCGCGAGCGTGGCATTATCCAACCGATCGTCGTGCGCGCGCTCAAGGGCGGCGACAATTTCGAGATCATCGCCGGGGAGCGGCGGTGGCGCGCAGCGCAACGTGCGGGACTTCACGATGTACCGATTGCAATTGTCGAAGCAAATGATGCGCAGTCTCTTGAATACGCCATCATCGAAAATGTGCAACGCACCGATCTCAATCCAATCGAGGAGGCGACCGGTTATCTTGCGCTCATGGACGACTTCAATCGCACGCAGGAGGAAGTCGCGCAGATCGTCGGCAAGAGTCGGCCGCACATCGCAAACACGATCCGTCTGCTGAAGCTATCTGAGCCTGTGAAGCAGCTGGTCCGCACCGGCAAAATTTCGGCGGGGCATGCGCGGCTCCTGGTGGGGCAACCCAACGCCGAACTGGTCGCACATGAGATCATCGACAAAGGCTGGAGCGTGCGCGATCTGGAAGCCGATATGCGCAAGGACGTTGCAGGCCAGCTCCGCGATATGCGTCGCGAGGCCAAGGGCTTTGTCGTCAATATTCCAAAAGATGCCGACACCCGTGCGCTCGAGCGACGACTTTCCAATGCGTTGGGACTCGAAGTCAGCGTCGATCACCGCGGCGAAAGCGGGACATTGCGCATCAAGTACCGCAATTTGGAACAGCTCGATGCGGTCTTAAAGAAGTTGGGCGGTTAGGGCTTTATACGCCGCTCAGCCTTACTTCGACGCGAGCATCGGCCTTCATATCGGGCTCTGCCATAGGACCAAGCCTGTCGCGCATATTGGCGAGCTCAAGTTCCTCGTTGGCGAACTCATCACGGTGCTGCCGCCTTGCGGCATCGAAATCGATTGCATAGACGTCGCCAACGGGTCCTGTCGGCCAGCCATCACCAGGCAACAGTGTAATCTTCACATCCTGAATGAGACCTTGCGCGAGAAACGGATCGAAATAGCGCATACTGCGCTCATTGAGATCGAGCACGCGGCCCGATTTAAGCGGACCCACGTCGTTGATCTTAACAATCAACCGTTTTTCGCCGCTTGCAACGAGAGCGTAGGCCGGCTGGTAGAGCTTGCCGTAGCGCACGCCGCCAAATTGATTCCGTAATCCGGTTTGGATTGCGGCAGTCCATGCCGAGGGATCGTACAACTCGCCTGAAGCCGTCTGGGCGCCACCTTCTTCCTTGCCGTCACGATAGGGATTGTAGGTCGAAATCGTGCCAATAATTGTTGTGCGGGAAAGCGCGGCTTCTTCCTGGATGCGCGGCAAGCCCACTATGGCCGCCAATTTCAGGATCGACCGATATGCTGTCGAGAATTTCGTTCACCCATGGTGGATCTTCAGCGGCTGGCGATTCCGAGCTGGTGTTTCTCGTCGATTTCGATGCCGGCCTTTGTGCCCGCAACTGGTACACAATCTTTGCAGATCATGCATTGTTGCCAGATCGCTCTTGGCTAAAGCCTCAGGATCCACCGACAACGCGGTGAGCATTTTGACCAGCAGGTCTGCGGCGTGGGGGTTCTTGGCAGACATTGTACGTAACTCACCGACAGATATGCGGAGATCATTGGCGATTTGTCTGACGTCCTCCGGACTGCATTGTCCGAGCTCATCACGCGCGCCAGCCAACGCACGATACTTGTTGACCCAACCGGCAATCGCATCCAGGACAAAGTTAACCGTCGGGTAGTCGTCCTGACGAACCTGATCATCAGTCATCGTAGTCTCCTTCGTCGGCCCTCCTAGCTCGCATATCCGGCGGTTTCCTGCGTTGCGGTAGATCAATTTTCTATGGCACTCATTATTGCGGTTTTCGCCGCTGGATTGTCTGCGGCGCCAACTGCTAAGGATGCGCCTAAGGCGCGACAACACTGGGAGGAAATCAAGTGCCCGCATCACTACAAGGCGAATCGCAGCCCACCTTCTATCGCGTCAAGCTCGGCGGCTTCGAGGTCGCAACGGTTTTGGACGCGAAGGCCATCCGTGATGGGTTGCATCCCCACTACGGAGCCAACGCCTCGGTAGATGACGTGCATGCCCTGGCGCGCGCGAACAATATCGACACCCAGCGATTTGAGCATCCGAACATTCCGACGATCGTGAATACAGGAAAGCAGCTCATCCTGTTCGACACGGGCAATGGTGCACTGCCACGCGAATACGAACAGCTCAGCAAGCGGCTGCCGCCAGGACAAACCGCGGAACGGCTGGCGGCCGCTGGCTACAAGCCAGAAGACATCGATGTGATCGTCCTTACCCATGGCCATCCCGACCACATTGGCGGGCTGACAGAGGGTGGCAAACCGGTATTTCCGAAAGCACGTTATGTTTTCGGCGCTACGGAATTCGATTTTTGGAAACGCGGCGAAAACGTCCGGGAAGCTCGGAAATTCAATCGAGAGCTCTATGTAAAGATATGTACGCCCTTGGCCGACCGGTCGACCTTCATCAAGCCGGGCGACGAAGTTGTCACCGGCATTACGGCTGTCGATGCCGCTGGTCATTCTCCCGGATTGCTTGCCTTCCACATCGAAAGTAACGGCAAGCGAATCATGATCTCCGCTGACACGTTCACACAATACGTGATGGCCGTGCAGCGACCGGAGTGGCATTTCGAGATGGATGACGACAAGGACAAGGCTGTCGCCACCCGCAAACGAATGCTCGACATGCTTGCAGCCGAAAAGTTGTTTGTCGCAGGCTTTCACATGCCCTTTCCTGGCATTGGCTTTGTGGAAAAAGGGCATGGCGGCTATCGCTGGGTGCCGCACAGTTATCAGCTCAATCTATAGGGCAGTCTATCAGACGGCAGCGATTATTTGCCCCAGGTGAACGTCGCGGGTCTTTCCTGCTTCGGCTTAGGTTTGTTCTCGTCACAGCGGCCGATGCGGTCTTCGACCGTTTGTGCTGTCTTGTTGTCGAAGATCATGTAGTGGCACAGCGAGCCGTCCCGCAACGTGCGGGCAATCCGCCCGGCACGTCCGTTGGCCGTCAATTCGTTTGAGGGATCGACGCCGTGAAACGTGCCGATGACCATCACGGTGCCGAGAAAAAGGCTTGCGCCGAGAACAATGACGAAGAACGACGTGACGATTGCCACGTGCCAGAATTGCGAGCGCACCTCGTTCGAACGAGCGATAGTTCGCTGGGCCTGGAAGGTCTGCAAGTCCGAATGCCGCTTGTAAAATGGGACAGATCGCCTTTGAAAATTTAATGAAAAAGCCTTGATCAGTTCTAAAGGCGACAATTCACATTGGCGTTTCGCAAGTAATGCGATTTAAGCAGGGAGCCCTGCGGCACTGTTGAATTTAGGCCCTTTTTCGGGCGTTCATTGCAAGTGAGAGCAGCGTTCGCTGCGCGATCGCATCCGCCAAGGGCGCATTACGCCGAATATCCAGGGATGCTTCGGCCAGTTGGTCCATGGCCCGCAGTAACCGCGGCAGCGTCCATGCGCGCAATGCTTCGCCCACTTTTGGTTCGCGCGTGAAATGCACGGGCGGGGCGGCGCGCTTCATTGCAAACTCGATAGTGTCGCCGCCTTCGATGGCCAACATCATTTTGTGCAGGCTTGCAACTTGCCGAATCGCAGCGGAGATGATCGCAGCGGGGGAAGAACCACTGGCGCGCGCTTTGAAGAATTCATTGTCGACCTCTCCGGTGCGACCGGCAAAAGCAGCATCGACGACGGCATCGAGTGCAATTTCCGAAGCATCGGCAACCGCTGCAGTAACGTCGGCGAGTTGGATGCTTGTCTTTCCGCGCGCGTAAAGCGTCAGTTTGCGGATTTCGTTACGCGATGAAAGTCGGTCGCTACCCAAGAGTCCGATCAAGGCCGCACGAGCATCGCCTTCAATCGTCAGGCCGGCGGTGCGCACTTCGTCATCAATAAGCTGAGTCAAGGCACGTGCATTATCCGCGTAGCAGGGGAGGGCGGCGGCCGTCTTTGCCTTTTCACAAAGCGCACGCAATGGCGCGCTTTTTCCGAGATTGCCGGCCTCGATTATTATGCGGCATTCGGCCGACGGCGCCGCGACGACAGTTTCGACCGCGGGCGCGATATTTCTTGATCCGGCCTTTACCAAAACCGCGCGGCGGCCCCCGAACAACGGGATCGTGTGAGCCTCCTCAACCAAACGTGAGGGATTGCCGGCAAGCTCGTCGCCATCGATGCGTACGAATGTGAAAGGATCGCTGGGATCATCGACTGATGCCCGCACCAGGGCGTCCACCCGTTCTCGCACCAGGCCCGCATCAGGCCCGAACACAAGGACGATCGGTTGATTGCTGTCCGGTTTGGCGATGAAGCGGTCGACGTCAGCGGCTTTGATTGCAGTCATTTGCTCGTCATCGCCTGGCTGGCCGGCGCCAAAAGATTACGATCAAGTGCCGGCTGCGAAATGCGAGGCCAGCCGGTTCCGGATGTTTTCGGAAATTTCCTTGGCGGCGCGATCTTCTGCATCACGCAGCCCACGCTCGCCCGCGAACCGTTGCTCTTGGCCGGGGATATTGTAGGACACACGGGCGAAGGTTTGACCCCTGACAACCGGTTTGCCGGTTGCAATCTCGGTCAAGGTATAGGCTGCATCGATGCCATAATTGTTGACGTCGGGGCGCCCTGTATTGATGTCGACGATGATCTGGAGCTGTGTCGCGCTCAGGCGCACATTCAAGCGATAGAGTGGCGAAGCACCGCCTGCGCCGCCGGTGAGATCGTAAATCAATTCGTTGCGCACACCCGAGCTGACACGGGCAAGGCGGCTGCCGCTCGGTGCGTCGATTGAAGCGACGTCGACGCTGCTCAGCCGAGCCGCAACGCCGGTGGTGCCGGCGGCAGTGGGCCGCTCGGCGTAAAGCGGCTGAAAACATCCGGCTGTCAGGCCGGCGAGGGCTAAAGCGACAAATATCCTGGCGAAACGCCTGGTATCAGACCACGACATTGATGATCCTTTGAGGGACGACAATGACCTTTTTCGGGCTTTGGCCCCCCAGCGCCTTTTTTACAGCATCGAGGGCGAGAACGGCAGCCTCTATCTCTCCATTCGTCGCCTTGCGATGGATGGTCACTTCGGCCCGTTTTTTGCCGTTTATCTGGATCGGGAGCGTGATGGTGTCCTCAATCAGCAATTGGGACTCGACCTTCGGCCAATCTTCACTCGCAACCAGCGTCTTGTGGCCGAGCGCCGCCCAGCATTCCTCGGCAAGGTGCGGCATCATCGGGTGAAACAGCTGGACTAGGATATCGCCGGCTTCACGCAGTGACCAACTAAGCCCGTCATCTGGCGCCTTTTCGATATTGCCGATCGCGTCGCCGAGGGCATTGGCGAATTCGTAGATATGGGCGACACAACGGTTGAAACGCAATTTGTCGATGTCTTCGGAGACGTGAGCAAGTGCACGATGGGCGGCCTTGCGCACTTTTATCGCGAGCTCGCCAAAATTTTGCGGCCGCGCGGCCGGCGCCTGAATATCGGCAATTTCGCCGACGAGCCGCCACAAGCGTTGCACAAAACGCCAGGCGCCCTGCACGCCTTCTTCGGTCCAGATCACGTCACGGTCGGGCGGTGAATCCGACAGCATGAACCACCGCGCCGTGTCCGCGCCGTATGCGGCGATAATATCGTCAGGATCGACCGTATTCCTCTTCGACTTCGACATCTTCTCGATGGAGCCGATCTCAACAGGCTCGCCGGTCGCGGCGACTGTTGCCCGCCGTGTATCTCCGACACCTTCGATCTTTACATTTGCGGGCTCGACCCAGTCGCCGTTCTTGGCGCGATAGGTCTCGTGCACGACCATGCCTTGTGTGAACAACCCGGCGAAGGGCTCGTCCATCCCGACCAGCCCGCACTTGTGCATCGCGCGTGTGAAGAAACGCGAATAGAGCAGATGCAAAATGGCATGCTCGATGCCGCCGATGTATTGATCAACCGGCAGCCATTCGTCGACCGTCTTGCGCTCGGTGGGCGACGTCTTGATCCAAGGATCGGTAAAGCGCGCGAAGTACCAGGATGAATCGACAAATGTGTCCATGGTGTCGGTTTCGCGTCGCGCCGGCCCGGCGCACTTCGGACAATTGACTTTTTTCCAGTTGGGATGGTGGTCGAGCGGATTGCCCGGTTTGTCGAAGGTGACGTCCTCCGGCAATGTGACTGGCAGATCCTTTTCCGGCACCGGCACCACTCCGCACTTCTCGCAGTGGATGATCGGGATTGGGCAGCCCCAATAGCGCTGACGGGAGATTCCCCAGTCGCGCAGCCGGTAGTTCACCTGGCGCTGAGCGACCGGACGATTGCCGCGCGTTTCCTTTTCGAGCCGTTTGGCTATCTCTTCTTTCGCTTGCTCGATCGTCATTCCGTCGAGGAAGCGCGAATTAATCATCGTGCCGTCGCCATCATAGGCAACGTCGGTGATGACGAACGTCTTCGGGTCTTGGCCGGCCGGGCAAACCACCGGTGTATTGCCGAGCCCATACTTGTTGACGAAATCGAGGTCGCGCTGATCGTGCGCCGGGCAGCCGAAGATCGCGCCCGTTCCGTAATCCATCAAAATGAAATTCGCGACATAGATCGGGAGCGTCCAGCTGGCATCAAACGGATGGATCGCTCGTATGCCGGTATCGAACCCGAGCTTTTCTGCCGTCTCTATTTCGGCCTGCGCCGTGCCCATGCGATGGCACTGCTCGATGAATTCTGCGAGTTTTGGGTTCTTCTTCGCCGTCGCTTGGCTGAGGGGATGATCTGGCGAAAGCGCCATGAACTTCGCACCGAACAGCGTGTCGGGCCGCGTTGTGAATATCTCCAGTTCATTTTCCTTGTTGGGTGTCGTCGCCGGATCGAGCATGAAACGCAGCAACAGGCCTTCAGAACGCCCGATCCAGTTCCTCTGCATAAGGCGCACTTTTTCGGGCCAGCGCTCAAGAGTATCGAGCGCCTTGAGGAGATCTTCCGAGTAGTTACTGATCTTGAAGAACCATTGCGTGAGCTCACGCTGCTCGACCAATGCACCCGAGCGCCAGCCGCGGCCGTCGATGACCTGCTCATTGGCTAAAACGGTCTGATCGACGGGATCCCAGTTCACCTTCGATTGCTTGCGCTCGACCAGCCCCGCCCTCAGGAAGTCGAGAAACATCTTCTGCTGATGTTTGTAATAGGCCGGATCGCAGGTCGCGATTTCGCGCGCCCAATCGAGAGATAGCCCCATCGACTGGAGCTGCTTCTTCATCGCCGCGATGTTGTCGTAGGTCCACGACTTGGGATGCACCTTACGGTCGATGGCCGCGTTTTCGGCGGGCATGCCGAAGGCATCCCAGCCCATCGGATGCAGTACCGCGTTGCCCATGGCGCGCTTGAAGCGCGCGACAACGTCGCCCATCGTGTAATTGCGGACGTGCCCCATATGGATGCGCCCCGAGGGGTAGGGGAACATCTCCAGCACGTAGTATTTCGGCCTGGGGTCGTCGTTCTTGGTGGCGAAGATACCGCGCTCGGCCCAAACTTTTTGCCAGCGGGCTTCGGCCACGCCGGCGTTGTAACGCTCGTTTTTGCTCGAATCGGCGATCATTTGCGCGTCTTTTTATAGCGCGCGGAACAGACACGAAAGAGGTCGATGGGTCAACCGTTGCCCCTTTATGCATCACAAAAACCAGGAGTAACCGGCCGTTGCGCAGGCGGATGGCGTTGTGTCGCCACTCCATGACGCAAGCCTAGTCTTGTACGAGTGCGTGCTGCACGGCGCGCAGCAAACCAGCCGCGTCGTAGGGCTTTTCAATGACCGGCGCGTTCGGAAATATTTTCGCGTGTACGTCGTCAACGCGCACGCCGGTCAGAAATACAAACGGCGTGCCTTGCGTCTGAAGCAAGGCCGCAACGTCGAGGCTGTTGCGCTGCGGATCACCCAACTTCACATCCAGTACCGCAACGTCAAATTTCGGCTCGCGGCCGAGCAACGCGATAGCTTCGGCTGCAGAGGCAACGCTTGCCACGTGCGCCGCGCCGGCGCGTTCGAGGATTTGCTGAATGTCGAGGGCGATCAGAAACTCGTCGTCCAGCACGAAGCAGCGCTTGCCGGTAAGCAAGCTATCCGACATAGGCAAGGGGGCATCACTCCAGATGGAACCTTTCCTTGTCCTACGAATTTAGTTGGGCAGCATTTAAAAAAGACATAGACCCAGAAAATTCATGGTTGGACAGTTGAAACGCCGTTTCACTAGCTTTGCGCGCGGGCGTTTCTTTTAAGCCTGTTTGCGAGCGTTCATGATACTTGGAAACGCAAGGCCGAACGGCCATTTCACGCCCTGCGAACTATGTCCGTTGCGCAAACGCTCGGGCTTGCGCGAATTCACGACCGAAGAGCTGCAATTCGTGAAAACGTTCAAGGTCGATGAATTGCGTGTCGAGCCTGGCATAAGCTTTCTCCGCGAAGGTGCGCGGAGCGAGCATTTGTACACCGTCCTTAGGGGATGGGCTTTTCGTTACAAGGTGCTCGATGACGGTCGCCGCCAGATACTGAATTACGCGCTTCCTGCCGACATGGTCGGCCTGCAAGGCACTTTGATGCGTGAAATGCAGCATTCAGTGGAAGCGCTCACGCCGGTCGTCCTGTGCGTTTTTCCGCGAGCAAAACTTTGGGAGCTTTACAGCCGCCTGCCGTCTTTGGCGTTCGATATCACCTGGCTCGCGGCGCGCGAAGAGCAGCTCATAGACGAGCATCTGGTCAGTCTTGGTCGGCGTACCGCGCTTGAGCGAACCGCGTTTTTGCTTCTACATCTCTTCCTACGTGCCGAGGAGGCAGGCCTGGTCAAGGATACGAGCATTCAGTTTCCATTCACCCAACAGCACGTCGCCGACACGCTTGGAATGTCGCTCGTGCACACGAACAAGACACTCAAGCGCCTCTTTTTGACGAAGGCGGTCCGCTGGAAAGATCGCGTATTCGAGGTTCTTGACCGCACAGCACTCGTGAAGATTGCTGGCAGCAGTATCAATCAGCACGTACCACGTCCCTTCATTTAAGGTGGCGGTTCGCACCTTGGTGCGATATAGGCAGCGCATGACCGCTGTCGCCCTGACTGGCCTGAAGCACGTCAGAACGGAAATTGCACGCGCCTGTCGCGATGCCAACCGTGATCCTTCGGAAGTAACATTGATTGCGGTTTCTAAAACGTTCACTGCGGATGCTATCGAGCCGGCGATTGCGGAAGGCCAGCGTGTGTTCGGAGAAAACCGCGTGCAGGAGGCCAAAGCGAAGTGGCCGCAACTGCTCGAAAAACACGACGGCCTTGAATTGCACTTGATCGGACCCCTGCAATCGAACAAGGCAAAGGAGGCTGTCAGCCTGTTCGACGCTATCCACTCCGTCGATCGCACAAGTGTGTGCGAAGCCTTAGTGAAGGAAATCGGCAAGCAGAAACGTCAGCCGACTTTATTTGTTGAAATCAACACGGGCGCCGAAGCGCAAAAATCCGGCGTGTTGCCAGAGGATGCGGATGCGTTTCTCGCGGCATGCCGTGACCAATACGTGCTGAAGATCTCTGGTCTAATGTGCATTCCCCCGCTGGATGAAGCGCCGGGGCCGCATTTTGCACTCACCGCAAAAATTGCGCGCCGCAATGGCCTTAAGCTGCTGTCCATGGGCATGAGCGCGGATTTTACCACCGCGATTGCGCTCGGAGCCACGCATGTGCGGGTGGGCACCGCAATTTTCGGGGCCCGCCCAAAACCGGCTACCTGAAGTTTTACTCGACTACGATTTTTGTTCTCGGACCGAGGCGCGTCAACAAACGGCGCAGCATGTTGAGTTCAAGAGCAACGCAGCCTGCGGTCGGCGCGAAGTCTTCGCGCGCCGCATGAATGAAAACGGCGCTGCCACGGCCGGCGATACGCGGGCGCGTGTTGTGGTCAATTTCGACGATGAAATCGTAGAGCCTGTCTTTACGCGCCAGCCGATCGCCTTGAGCGTGCGGCGCTACCTTGATTGGCCGGTTATATCTGCGATCACGCGGATCTTCACACCAACCGTCGGCGGGGCTTATCCGTTGCGCAGGTAGGGATGTGATAGGACGCGGGTGCCTGTCTGCGCGCCACCACAATCGCAAGAGCCGGAACGCGCCGCGTGGCGTACCGCCGTCGCCTTCACGTTTATTTGCCTTGATGCCGCCTCTGCCCAATGCCACTGGCAACGCGAGTGTTCCCGCGGTCAGCCAGCCGCGCCGCGAGTCACCCGGCTTGCGATGTACTGTGATCCGGGACAAAGATCGTTTCTGCAATATCGGCGCCATCTTGGCTTTTGCTGGACCAGCCCTAAATACCAGTTCACGCTTGCTCTTTTATCCCCGAATGCTCTACTTCGCGACAATATCCATAGATGCCCGCGTGTCTTTTAGTGGGGCCCGGTGGGGCGATGGCCAGTAAACGAACAATTCTGATTGTCGACGACGATGCCGAGCTGCGCGACGCGCTGGTCGAGCAGTTGGCGTTGCACGAAGAATTCGATGCAATTTCGGCCGACAGCGGAACCAAGGGCGTGCACGCGGCCAAGAATGGCCAAGTCGATCTGGTGATCATGGACGTGGGCCTGCCCGACGTCGACGGCCGCGAAGCTGTGCGGATCCTTCGTAAAAACGGTTTCAAGGCTCCGATTATTATGCTGACAGGTCACGATACCGATTCCGATACCATCCTGGGCCTTGAATCCGGCGCCAACGACTACATCACAAAACCGTTCCGCTTTGCCGTTCTGCTGGCGCGTATACGCGCGCAACTTCGACAGCACGAGGCGAGCGAGGATGCCGTCTTCGCGATTGGTCCCTACACGTTCCGACCAAGCTCGAAGCTGCTGCTCAGCCCGAAGGGCAGCAAGGTGCGCCTGACTGAAAAGGAAACAGCAATTTTGCGCTATCTCTATCGCGCCGGGCAGAAACCGGTTTCGCGCGAAACCCTGCTGCAGGAAGTATGGGGCTACAATTCCGGCGTCACGACCCACACGCTTGAAACGCATATCTACCGTCTCCGCCAAAAGGTCGAAAGAGACGCCGCAGCGCCAGCTATCCTTGTGACAGAGGCTGGTGGCTATAAGCTGGTGCCGTGATCTAAGGCCAACAATAGAGAGTCGTATGGGCCTCGAAGACGACATTGCTTTCTTGGAGCAGGTGCCGCCCTTGGCTGCGCTGGGCAAGCAGGCCTTGCGTATTCTTGCAATCGGCGCGGAAACCCGACATCTGCAAAGCGGCGCTGTGCTGTTCTATGCCGGCGAGCTTGCGGATGGCGGCTATGTCATTCAGGAAGGCTCGCTTCTGCTGGAGCCCGGTACGCTATCCGAAGGCAAAGAAGTTACAGTGGGTCCCGGCACGCTGATCGGCGAAATGGCGCTTCTCACCAACACAGTCTGTCAGGCGACGGCGATTGCAAAAGAGCCGACAGTTGTCGTTCGCATCTCGCGCAATCTTTTCCGCAAAATGCTGGAAGGCTATCCGGGCGCGGCGGAGAAAATGCGGGAAAGCATGATCGAGCGGCTGCAATCCTGGTCGAGAGAACTCGCTGGGGTGAAACGTGCGCTCGAGGCGCGTGACAAGACCTAACTCAATTTCAGAAATTTCAGAGCTCGATCGTCGCCGTTACCGGCACGTGATCCGACGGTCGCTTCGCTCCGCGGTAGTTCTTGCCAATCTTGATGGCCGAAACACGGTCGGCGAGTGCATCTGAAGTCCACACGTGGTCGAGCCTTCGCCCACGATCGGACGCCCGCCAATTGTCCATCGCGCGATAGCTCCACCACGTGTAAAGCTTTTCAGGCTCGGGCGTCAGCACGCGCATACTGTCAATCCAGCCGCCTGACTTTTGTGCAGCGACAAGTTTTTCGCACTCGACGGGTGTATGCGAGACGACCTTGATCATCTGCTTGTGACTCCAGACGTCGTGCTCAAGTGGAGCCACATTGAGGTCGCCTACGAGAATGGCGCGTTGCGCCTTCTCCGGACGCAGCCCGGCATGGGCACGCATCTCATCGAGGAAATCCAGCTTGTGGCGGAATTTCGGATTGGCCGCAGCATCGGGCTCATCGCCGCCGGCCGGAACATAAAAGTTGTGCAAAGTGATCGGGTCGTTCAGCTTCGCGCGCTCGCCCAGAACCACCGAAATATGCCGGCAGTCGGCCTTCCCGCAGAAACTCTGCACGTCGACCTTCTCAAAGGGAGCGCGAGAGAGGACTGCTACGCCATGATAGCCCTTCTGCCCGCTAATAGCTGCGTGCTCGTATCCGAGCCGTTTGAAACGCTTAAGCGGGAAAGCGTCATCGGGGCATTTCGTCTCCTGCAGGCACAGGATGTCAGGCTGTGCGCTTCTTAAAAAACCCGCGACCAGATCAATTCGGAGTCGTACCGAATTGATGTTCCAGGTGGTGATCTTGAGAGACATGACGTGCAATCTATGACGCGGGACGTGCACTTTCCAACGTCATGGCCGGGCTTGTCCCGGTCATCCACGCCTTAATTTCGTGAGCCAATAAAGGTTGTCGTTCAAGCCAGCGGTCGACGTCAATTGTGGTATCGCGTG
Source organism: Pseudolabrys sp. (assembly GCA_040512415.1). Classification (GTDB taxonomy): domain Bacteria; phylum Pseudomonadota; class Alphaproteobacteria; order Rhizobiales; family Xanthobacteraceae; genus Pseudolabrys. The sequence continues at coordinate 23,330 of JBEVFG010000041.1, forward strand.
TAATCGATCTTGAATAATGCCGGGTCGGGCCGTTTGCTGGTGTCGAGATTATAGACCGCGACAGTGGTGTCGTAGCCTTGAGGATCGGTCACGGTCCACTGCTTGAGCTGCATATCCTTCGCACTGAACATGATCATTAGGCGGCTCGTGCCAACGACCCCGTTTTTTTCCTCAAGAACGACGGTAACAAAGATGTCGTCGGCATAGACGGACACTAGGTTTGTGTCTTTGGTCAAATCGACACGCTCCGCCAGAAGGAAACGCAGCGGAGTTTGTGACAGCGGATAGACGTCCTGCGTCGCCAAACGACGGTCGCGCACGACGACCGATGAGCCGTCAGCGATCAATTCAATCGGGCTCGGATTATCGTACTCGAAGCGCACCCGGCCCGGCTTATAGATGTAAAAGTCCCCCTGCGTGCGGCTGCCGTCCGGTCCGACCTGTACAAAATTTCCCGTCAGCGTCTGCACGCCGGACAGATAGCTGTTGACGCGCTCAACGATTGCCCGTTGCTCGGGGGTGAGCTTGCCGGCGCCATTTGCCTTGCCGAGCAGGGCAGCAAAGGGGTTGGAGATTGGATTGTGTGATGGCGCGGGCTGCGGTGCTTGTGCGCGCGCGCCGAGCGCCTGGCTCGGAACCGCAGGCTTGGCGGCTGGAGCAGAAGATGGAGGTGCGCGGCCCTGGGCCTGCAAGACCGGCGGACGCGGGGTAGGAAGCGGGATGGTCTGAGCGAGTGCCGGAACCGTGAGGCAGGCCAAAAGCACGGCAAAGCCCAGTTTTGCACCGGTTCGCGCCCTGTCGTGTGCCGCCATCACGTTCTCCGCCTCGTGCCCCCACGGTATCTCGATAAGCCTATAGGGGCCGGCTGTGGCGATTTCGCGGCCCTCTGAGTGTAACGGTAAACCGGCTTAATGACGAACCGGGCGATTCTCAATAGCGGTCGTCGGCCGGGTTTTCCGGGATCAGAATCTCGCGTTTGCCGGCATGGTTAGGCTGCCCGACGATGCCTTCTTCCTCCATGCGTTCCATGATTGTGGCGGCGCGGTTGTACCCGATCTGAAGGCGCCGCTGGATGTAGGAGGTTGACGCCTTGCGATCCCGCTTCACGATGGCGACCGCCTGTTGATAGATATCGCCGCCCTCGGCGAGTCCCATGCCCGTCGAATCGAAGATCGGGTTTCCGTCCTCGTCCTCGTCGCCACCGGCGGTCACTTCTTCGAGATATTCGGGCGTGCCTTGCGACTTCAGGTGCCGCACGACTTTCTCGACTTCCTCGTCCGAGACGAAAGGTCCATGCACGCGGCTAATGCGGCCGCCGCCAGCCATGTAAAGCATGTCGCCTTGGCCGAGCAGTTGCTCCGCACCCTGCTCGCCGAGGATTGTGCGGCTGTCGATCTTCGACGTCACCTGAAACGAGATGCGGGTCGGAAAATTCGCCTTGATGGTGCCGGTGATGACGTCAACGGACGGGCGCTGCGTAGCGAGGATCACATGGACGCCAGCCGCGCGCGCCATCTGTGCCAGTCGCTGGATGGCGCCTTCGATATCTTTGCCGGCAACCATCATCAGGTCGGCCATTTCGTCGACAATGACCACGAGGAAAGGCAGCGGCTCGAGCTCGAGCTGCTCCTTTTCGTAGATCGCCTCGCCCGTTTCTTTGTCGTAGCCCGTATGCACCGTGCGCGTAAGCGTCTCGCCTTTCGCTTTGGCCTCGGCCACGCGCGCGTTGTAACCTTCGATGTTACGCACACCCAGCTTCGACATTTTCTTGTAGCGGCCCTCCATCTCGCGCACCGCCCATTTGAGTGCGACGACCGCCTTCTTTGGATCGGTGACGACGGGCGTGAGAAGATGCGGGATGCCGTCATAGACTGAGAGTTCGAGCATCTTGGGGTCGACCATGATCAGACGGCACTGATCGGGGCGCAGGCGGTACACCAGTGACAGGATCATTGTATTGATGGCGACCGACTTGCCCGAACCGGTCGTGCCGGCGATCAGCAAGTGCGGCATGCGCGACAAGTCGACGATGACGGATTCGCCGCCGATGGTCTTGCCGAGGCAGAGCGGTAATTTTGCCGCGTTTTCGTTATAGTTCTCGCCAGTGAGCAGTTCGCGCAGATAGACCTTTTCGCGTGTAGGGTTTGGCAACTCGATGCCAATTGCGTTGCGTCCCGATACCACCGCGACACGTGCCGATATCGCGCTCATCGAGCGGGCAATGTCGTCCGCAAGGCCTATCACGCGCGACGACTTGATGCCCGGCGCGGGCTCAAGTTCGTAGAGCGTGACCACCGGCCCGGGACGCGCATTGATGATTTCCCCCCGTACTCCAAAATCCTGCAGCACGCTCTCGAGTGCCATAGCGTTTCCGTCGATGATTTCACGCGACAAGGTCGTGCGCTCGCCGGCACGCAGCGCCGCCAAGAGATTGAGCGAGGGCAGCATGTAGCCGCTGCCCGAGCGGCGCGCCGGCGCGCGCGGCGCGGCACGACGTCTTGGCGCCGGTTCGGCGTCTTGATCTTCGTAGTCATCGTCGTATGCGGCGGCGCCACCGTCGCCGTCAAAACGCGGCTCGAGCCGTGGGCCGCGCACGACCGGCAGCGGCGTGCGCGCGCGCGCCTCACCGCGGATCATCCGCCCAACGCGCGCCTTCCAGCTCAGCAGCGCATGCACGATCATGCCGAGGCAGGCCGAGCTGCGGTCTTCTCCGGCTTCCTCATCCTCGAACTCTTGCTCTTCTTCTTCGAGCTCGCGGGTCACGCTCTTTCTAGCCTGCGCACGACCGCCGCATGCGACCAATAACGTCACTGCCGTTGCAAGGCCGAACACAATGCAGAGGACGAAACGGGTGATGCCGCCGAGCGGCGTGCCGAAGACCATCGCCGGTAGCCGCAGCACTGCATCGCCGGCGACGCCGCCGAGCCCCGTGGGCAATGGCCAGGATCCGATGTGCGGCAGCGCCGAGGCGAACGCTGCCCCGAGGAACGTGGCAAGGATCCAGAACAGGCTGCGCCATTTCTCGCCGAATGTTTTGTGCGACAGCAGCCGCCACCCGAGCAGAGCCTCGGGAACCAGTAACAGTATCGCCGCCAGGCCGAGCAGCTGCATTGCCAGGTCGGAGAAAATCGCACCTGGATAGCCGAGCAGATTGTGAATCGGCTTTTGCGTCGCGTGACTGAGCGAGGGGTCCTGTACCGACCAGGTCGCAAGCGCTAAAGCACCGAGCAATGCCAGTGTGATAAAGGCAAGCCCGGCGAGCTCGCTCAACCGGCGCCGGATAATGTCGCGAAAATGCTCCGAGACGAAGGCGATGACGTCGAGGCTGCGATCTGCTGCCCGCATGCTTTTACATCCTTATCCGAGCACGGCGACGAGGCGATGCAGCGCCTCCGCCGTAGCCGTCTTGTCTTGCACCATGGCGACGCGGATATAGTCCGCGCCAGGATTACTGCCGTCCGCTTGCTCGCGCGCGAGATAACGTCCGGGGACCACGCGAACGCCGGCTTCGGCCCACAACCTTTTGGTCGCGGTCTCACTGCCGCCCTGCTTCGACACATCGAGCCACAGGAAAAAGCCTCCGGCCGGGCGTTCGTAGCGGTAGCGGCTGCCGATGATTTGGTCGGCGAGGTCGAACTTCTCCGAATAAAGTTTTCGGTTCTCTTTCACATGCGCTTCATCTTGGTAGGCGGCAATCGCGACATATTGGGCGGGCGTCGGCACCTGCGGCGCCGCGACGTTGCGCAGCTCGAGATAGGGGCCGAGAAATCGCCGATCACCAGCTGCAAACCCGACACGCATGCCGGGTAGGTTTGAGCGCTTGGACAACGAATGAAACACCACAACATTTGCGAAGTCGGGAGCCGCCGCCTCGAGCATGCCCGGCGGCGCGCTCTTGTTGTAGATTTCGCAATAACACTCGTCTGAAAAAACGAGGAAGCCGAACCGGCGCGCAAGCTTTACCAGCCTGTCGAGATACTTACGATCAGCGACCGCGCCCTGCGGGTTTGAGGGCGACGCGATGTAGCAGGCAACGGTGCGAGCGAGCAGCGTGTCGTCGAGAGCGTCGAGATCAGGCAGGAAGCCGGTTGCGCGCGTCGCCGGCAGATAGACCGGTTCACAGTCGGCGGCGAGCGCGCCGGCGGAATAGGCGGCGTAAAACGGATTGGGAATGAGGACGGCAGGTTTGCCGGCGCGGCGAGTCACCCAGCGATTGGCGGCGATAGCCCCGAGGAACAGCCCTTCGCGCGTGCCGCTAAGCACCAACACCTCAGTTTCCGGATCGATGGGCCGCGCAAGCGTGTAGCGGTTGTTCAGCCACACGGCGACCGCACGCCGGAACGGCTCGATGCCTTTGTTGGCCGGGTAGCGACCGAAGTCGGCGATATGCGCGGCGAGCGCCGGGCCAACAAAGGACGGTACCGAATGCTGCGGCTCTCCCACCGACAGATTGATGACAGGCTTGCCCGGCTCGATACCGGCGATCAGATCGGTGAGTCGCACGAAAGGAGAGCGGGACTCGACCGCCGGAGCGGTAAATGAAACAGGCTCACTCTTGGCGATCATCATGGACATGCGGCTACAGGGCGGGGCCCCGGCCCGCCGTACGAGGGCTTCCACACAATAGAGAGGGCGAGGTTAAGACCCGATTAACCATCGGGAATTTCGGCCATTTTTGGCCCGTGAGTGGAAAAAAGAGCCCAAAAAGGGAGACCCCGGTCCTTTCGAACCGGGGCCTCGACGGAGGGGACGGTGCCGGGTTCCGCCCCAACCGCTAGGTCTACTGAACGACCTCGCCGTGCAAAGCGAGATCGAGGCCTTCGCGCTCCACCTCTTCGGAGACGCGCAGGCCGATGACCGCATCGATGATCTTGAGCAGGATCAGCGAGACGATCGCGTCATAGATGATTACGACCGCAATGCCCTGGACCTGGTTGATCATCTGCGCGGCGTTGCCTTCAATCAGACCGGCCGTGCCGCCGTATTGTTCAATCGCGAACACGCCGGTGAGCAGTGCGCCGACGATTCCGCCGACACCATGCACACCGAAGCAATCAAGCGCATCGTCAGCGCCGAGCATGCGCTTCAACCCGCTCACGCCCCAGTAGCAGAGCACGCCGGCGGCCACCCCGATTGCCATCGAGCCGGCAGGTCCGACAAAGCCCGAAGCCGGAGTGATGGCGACAAGACCGGCGACAGCACCCGAACAGATGCCGATGACCGTCGGCTTGCCCCGGCAGATCCATTCGACGAGCATCCAGGTGAAGGCCGCGACCGCGGTTGCGATTTGCGTCACGGTCATCGCCATGCCCGCCTGCATGCCCGCTGTGACGGCGGAGCCGGCATTAAAGCCGAACCAACCGACCCAGAGCATTGAGGCGCCGATGAAGGTGAGCACCATGTTGTGCGGCGGGCCCATGTCCTTGCGCTTGCCGAGACAGATCGCGCACATCAGGCCGGCAACACCGGCATTGATATGCACGACGGTTCCGCCGGCGAAGTCGAGGACCTTGAACATCGCATCGCTATTGCCGTTGGACATGAACCCGTCCGAGCCCCAGACCCAGTGCGCGATCGGTGCATAAACAAGGATCGCCCACAGGCCGATGAACCACAGCATCGCGGAGAACTTCATCCGCTCGGCAAAA